>NZ_BAABFP010000004.1:0-111941 GCF_039541115.1 Angustibacter luteus | reverse complement strand
TGTCCCCCATGACCACGATGGGCTTGTCCTGCGGGGACAGGGCCCGCAGCAGGGCCTTCATCCCCTCGCGCGGCACGGACACGCACCCGTGGGTCGGACCGTCGTGGTCCACGTGCAGCCAGATCCCGCCGCCCCGCGCGTTGCCGTCCGGGTGCGTGCTGTCCAGCGGTGAGACGCCGGTGCGCCGGTTGAAGTCGATGGCGATCACGTAGTCGAAGCTGCCGGCGAGCGAGTCGCCGAAGACGCTGGACCCGGTCGGCACGAAGTGGCTGGAGCGGTGGTACGGCAGCTTGGTGCCCGGGTCGGCCAGCAGACCGCCGGCGTCGCTGAGGGTGTACGTACCGGCGGGCGTGCGCAGGTCGCCCTCGTGGTGGTCGTTCGTCCAGCCCTTGGCGCCGAGGTGGCCGCGCCAGCTCGCCTGCTTCTTCCAGGCGCCCTTGGTCAGTGCGTACAGCTCGATGGTCGCGGTCGGGGACGTCGACCCGTCGCCGCGCACCACCACCGCCTTGGTCGTGCCCGCTGGCACGGTCTCCAGGGTGCGCGGGCCGAGGGACGCGACCTCACCGAGCAGCTTTGGCTGCGTCACGACCCGGGAGCCGGACGTCGTCGGGCTGGCGCTCGCGCTCGGCGCGCCCGTCGGGTCCAGACCGCCGCCCCCGCCGTCGGGCAGGGACGCGGCGGCAGCCTTGCGCCCGGCGTCCCCGGGGTCGCCCTTGATGGCCATCGTCACCGCCAGCCCGGTCACCCCGAGCAGCAGGGCCGCCAGCAGCGTGCGCCGCCGGCGCACACGTGCGGACGGCCCCCGGCGTCGGTGGGACGACGCCCGGGGCTGCGGTGCCCGCGCCGCTGGTCGAGCGGCGCGACGAGTCGTCTCGGTGATGGGCAGAGCCTCTCGGTCGGGCCGCGTACGGCTCGTACCAGAGTAGGCCAGCGCCCGCCGAAGGGGTCTGAGGCGCCGCGCGCGCCGCCCGGACGGCTCACCCGGAGGCGACCTCGCGCATCGACCGGCTCGGCCGCAGCCAGGCACCCTCGGCGGGCAGCGCGTCCAGCCGGACCCGCTCGAGCGGGGTGACGAAGGCGCCTGGCACGTCCTCGAGGTCGAGGAACGTCAGCAGGTCGGACTCCATCGCGTAGCCCGCGACCTCGCTGAACGACAGGACGACGACCTGCACCCCTGAGCGGGCCAGGTCCTCGAGCGGTTCGAGGAAGTTCCGCCCGTCGCCGCTGGCCACGATCAGCCGGGTGAGCCGGCGCTGGGCGGCCCGGTCGGCGATGTGCTCGAGCATGTTGAGGTCGACGTCGTCGTCCGGGTGCAGCTTGGGCTTGGCGAACACGGCGTAGCCGAACGAGCGGATCGCCTCGATCCAGCCGCGCATCCCGGTGGCCGTGGCGGGCGGGATGTTGGCGAAGACGCTGCCCTCGACGTCCCGGTCCTCGGCCGTGGTGACGAACCAGCGGGCGATCGCGTCGAACCGCGGCCGTGACGCGGGGGACGGTTTGGCGCCGATCACGTTCGAGAGGGTCATGTCGATGTTGGGCGCGTCCCAGACCAGCAGGTCGAGCGGCGTGCGCTCGTCCAGGACGTCGGTGTCGTGGGGGTGCTCGTCGCTCATGGGGTGCATGGTGGCACTTGACGACCTTACTCGGAGTAGGTTACGGTCCCGTAGGTCAGCGGGGGTGGACGTTCCGACGATCTCGGGAGTCCCCATGAGCAACGAGCACCAGCCCCAGAACGAGCGCGAGCACCAGCGCGACGCCGGAGCAGCCCTGCTGCTCGGCGCGGTCGTGGTCGCCATCCTGATGGTCGGGTACATGTACCTGCGCGGCTAACGTGAGGCGCATGGACCTGCGCATCTTCACCGAGCCCCAGCAGGGCGCGTCGTACGACGACCAGCTGGCCGTCGCCCGCCACGCCGAGGACGCCGGCTTCGACGCCTTCTTCCGCAGCGACCACTTCCTGGCGATGGGCGTGGACGGCGAGCCCGGGCCCTCCGACTCGTGGGTGACCCTGGCCGGCCTAGCGCGCGAGACCACCCGGATCCGGCTCGGCACCCTGGTCAGCTCCGCGACGTTCCGGCACCCGGCGCTGCTCGCGGTGAGCGTGGCGCAGGTGGACCAGATGAGCGGCGGCCGCGTCGAGCTCGGTCTGGGCACCGGCTGGTACGAGGCCGAGCACCGGGCGTTCGGGCTGCCGTTCGGCACGGTCGGCGAGCGGTTCGACCGCTTCGAGGAGCAGCTGCAGATCGTCCAGGGCCTGTGGAACAGCGACGGCCCGTTCGACTTCGTCGGCGAGCACTACCAGCTGAGCGCCAACCCGGCCCTGACCCGCCCTGTGCAGTCGCCGCTGCCCATCATCATCGGCGGCGGTGGCGCGAAGAAGACGCCGCGGCTCGCCGCCACCTACGCGCACGAGTTCAACCGCGGCTTCTCCTCGGTGGCCGACACCGCTGCCTCGTTCGACCGGGTCCGCGCCGCCAGCGAGGCGACCGGGAGCGAGCTCGTGCTGTCCGTCGCGCACCCGATCTGCGTGGGGCGCGACGAGGCCGAGCTGACCCGCCGGGCCGAGGCGATCGGCCGCGACCTGGACGACCTGCGAGCCAACGCGATCGCCGGCACCCCCGACGAGGTGGTCGCGCGGATCGGCGAGTTCGCCGAGATCGGCGCCACGCGGTTCTACCTGCAGGTGCTGGACCTGGCGGACCTGGACCACCTCGACCTCGTCGCGAGCGAGGTCGCGCCGCAGCTCGGCTAGCCACTCGCACGGCAGATGTGACGCATCGCATCTCGTCGTGGCAGCCCTTGACCCTCTAGGTTGCCTGGGTATGAAGATCGCCGTCCCCGCGGAGACCCGCCCAGGCGAACGACGGGTCGCGGCCGTCCCCGACACGGTCGCGCCACTCGTCGCGGCCGGTCACGAGGTCGTGGTGCAGGCCGGTGCGGGCGTGCAGTCGCTGTCGGACGACGCCTCGTACGTCGCGGTGGGGGCGACGGTGGTCGAGGGTGACGTGCTCGCCGACGCGGACGTCGTCCTGCACGTGCGCCCCCTGTTGCCCGACCAGATCTCCCGGCTCAGACCCGGTGCCGTCACCGTCGGCTTCCTCGCGCCGTCCGCTGAACCGGACGGCGTGCGCGCGCTCCGGGACGCCTCGGTCACCGCGTTCTCGGTCGAGCTCGTGCCGCGCATCTCGCGGGCGCAGTCGATGGACGCGCTGACCTCGCAGGCGCTGGTGGCCGGCTACCGCTGCGCGCTCGAGGCGGCGATGCGCCTGCCGCGGTTCTTCCCCCTGTTCATGACCGCCGCGGGCACCGTCCCACCGGCCCGGGTGCTGGTGCTGGGCGCCGGAGTGGCTGGGCTGCAGGCGATCGCGACGGCCAAGCGGCTCGGTGCGGTGGTCGAGGCGTACGACGTCCGGCCGGCGTCCGCGGACGAGGTGCGGTCGATGGGGGCGACGTTCGTCCAGCTGGAGCTGGAGGCGATCGAAGGGGCCGGCGGCTACGCGCGCGAGATGGCCGAGGACCGGGCCACCCGCCAACGCGAGCTGCTCGCGCCGTACGTCGCGAAGTCCGACGTGCTGATCACCACCGCTGCGGTGCCCGGGCGACCGGCGCCGCTGCTGGTGACGGCGGACATGATCGCGGCCATGAAGCCCGGCTCCGTGGTGGTCGACCTCGCCGCCGAGAGTGGCGGCAACGTCGAGGGATCCGTTGCGGGAGAGGCGAACACGGTCGGCCCGGTCACCCTCGTCGGGATGGCCGACGCCGCGTCGGCGATGCCGACGGACGCGAGTCGGCTCTACGCCAAGAACCTGACGAACCTGCTGGCGCTGATGATCTCGGCCGAGGGGGAGCTGGTGGTCGACCTGGACGACGAGGTGCTCGCCGGGGCTTGCGTGACCCGTGACGGTGCCGTGCTGCACGAACCCACCCGCGAGCTGTTGGAAGGGGGCGACTGATGGACGGCATGACGATGCTGGCCTTGTTCGTGCTGGCGGCGTTCGTGGGCTTCGAGGTCGTCTCCAAGGTGTCCACGACGCTGCACACGCCGTTGATGAGCGGGGCCAACGCGATCCACGGCGTGATCCTGGTCGGCGCGATCCTGGTGACCGGGCAGACGACGTCCTGGTTCGGGACGACCCTCGGGTTGCTGGCCGTGGTGCTGGCCACGGTGAACATGGTCGGCGGCTTCGTGGTGACGGACCGGATGCTCGAGATGTTCAAGGGGCGCTCGTCCGGCCGGCCCGGCGGGGGTGCCCGATGAGCGTGCTCTCGGCGAACTGGACCGCCTTCTTCTACCTCGTCGCGGCGGTCTGCTTCATCCTGGCGCTCAAAGGTCTGTCGTCCCCGGGCACGGCCCGGCGGGGCAACCTGATCGGCGCCGGCGGTGCCGTGCTCGCGGTGGTCACGGCGTTCCTGTCCGAGGACATGGACCACGTGCTCGCGATCCTGGTCGCCATCGCGATCGGCTGCGCGATCGGCGTGCCGGCGGCGCGTCGGGTGGCCATGACGCAGATGCCGCAGCTCGTCGCGCTGTTCAACGGGGTCGGCGGCGCGGCGGCCGCGCTGGTGGCCGCGCTCGAGCTGCAGCACGGACGCTCCTTCGGTTGGACCGACTACCTCCCTGGGTCGCAGGGCCACGCACTCCTCGGCGCTCCCGGTGGGATCGCCAGTGCCGCAGGGGCTTTCACCGTCCTGGTCGGCTGCATCTCGTTCAGCGGCTCGTGCGTGACGTTCGCCAAGCTGCAGGAGCTGATGACGACCCGGCCGGTCACGATCAGGGGCGGGCAGTACCTGTTCGGCGGTTCGCTCCTCGTCTCCGTCGCGCTCAGCATCGTCATCGTGGTGCAGGGCCGCACGGACATCCCCGACGCCTGGCTGCTCGCGGTGCTGGCGCTGTTCTCGCTCGTCGCGGGCGTCCTGTTCGTCCTGCCGGTGGGCGGGGCCGACGTCCCGATCGTCATCTCCCTGCTCAACGCGTTCACCGGCCTCACGGTGGCGGCCAGCGGCTACGTGCTGAACAACACGCTGCTGCTAGTGGCCGGCACGCTGGTCGGCGCGAGCGGCACGATCCTCACCCGCCTGATGGCGTCGGCGATGGGTCGCTCGGTCACGTCGATCCTGTTCGGCGCCTTCCGGCCGTCGACGGCGGTCCTGGCCGGCACGGGTCCGGAGCGGCCGGTCCGCTCGGGCAGCCCCGAGGACGTCGCGATCCTGCTCGGCTACGCGCGCAAGGTGGTCATCGTCCCGGGCTACGGCTTGGCCGTCGCGCAGGCGCAGCACACCATCCGCGAGCTCGCCGAGCTGCTGGAGGCCCGCGGCATCGAGGTGCTCTACGGCATCCACCCGGTCGCCGGCCGGATGCCCGGGCACATGAACGTGCTGCTCGCCGAGGCGAACGTGCCGTACGAGGTGCTCAAGGAGATGGACGAGGTCAACCCCGAGCTGCGCACCGCGGACGTCGCCCTCGTCGTCGGCGCGAACGACGTGGTGAACCCGGCCGCCAAGACCACACCGGGCGCCCCCATCTACGGCATGCCGATCCTCGAGGTCGACCAGGCGCAGCAGGTGGTGTTCCTCAAGCGGTCGATGCGCCCCGGCTTCGCGGGCATCGAGAACGAGCTGCTCTACGACCCCAAGACCACGCTGTTGTTCGGCGACGCCAAGGACTCCCTCACCAAGGTCGTCGCCGCCGTCAAGACCCTCTGACGTTGATCACGTTCAGTGGGTCTGCACCCGCTTCTCGAGGCGAAGGACCCTCGAGAAGTGGACGTAACCCTCGACAAGGGGGCCCGCGCTAGGACGCCGGCTTGCTCTTCAGCGCCAGCTCGGCCCGCCGGCGCAGGCTCTTCCACGACCACACCTCGTCGTTCGTGCCGGCCGCGAACGCCTTGGCGAGGTCGGACCACGCCACCGGTGGCACCACCAGGTCCGAGTTGCCGAACACCTGCGCGCGGTCCGGTCCGAACGTCTCGAAGCGCAGCACCCCCTCGACCAGCACCCGGCGTCCGCGCAGGTCGAACCCGACGGGCAGGGACGGCGCCCGCCAGTCCACGACCCCGGCCACGAAGTGCGTGTAGGCGCCGGACCCGGACGTCTTGAGCCCGCGCACCTGGAAGACCGACAGGTTGCCGCCCTTCAGCGGGACGGCGAACAGGTCGCCGAGCTCGAGCTCCCCGGTCGTCGCGGGGACCAGCGGGAAGCGGCGTGCGGCAGGGCTCACGACCCGACCGTACTCAGGTCCGGCGTCCCGGCAGTAGGGTCGGCGGATGGCCGACCTCGTGTACCCACCGGTGATCGGCCTGTGCCGCACCGCGTTCTTCGCCCTCGGCATGAAGGTGAGCGTCACCGGCACCGAACACGTCCCACGTCAGGGCGGCGCGGTGCTCGCCAGCAACCACGTCAGCTACCTCGACTTCATCTTCGCCGGGCTCGCCCCCCGCAAGTCCCGCCGGCTCACCCGGTTCATGGCCAAGGACGGCGTGTTCAAGGACAGGATCGGTGGCCCGCTCATGCGCGGCATGCACCACATCCCGGTCGACCGGGACGCCGGTTCCGCCTCGTTCCGGGCCGCGATGACGGCATTGAAGGACGGCGAGGTCGTCGGCATCTTCCCCGAGGCCACGATCAGCCGGTCCTTCACGGTGAAGGAGTGCAAGTCCGGTGCGGTGCGCTTGGCCCAGGCCACCCGGACGCCGCTGCTGCCCGTCGCGCTCTGGGGCGGACAGCGGATGTTCACGAAGGGTCACCCGAAGGACCTCACGTCGCGGGGCCGGCACATCCTGATCGCGGTGGCCGAGCCGATCCCGACGCCCAAGGGTGCGGACGGCGACGAGCTGACCGCGACGCTGCGCACCCGGCTGCAGGAGCTGCTCGACGACCTGCAGCGCCGCACCCCGGAGCAGCCGAAGCCCGGCGAGGACGCCTGGTGGCACCCGGCGCACCTGGGCGGCACGGCTCCGACGCCGGAGGAGGCCGCGGCGCTCGACGCCGCTGACCGCGAGGCCCGCACCCCGCCGTCCGCCTAACCCCCGTCCGCTGCCCATCCACCCGAATGTCCCGCTATTCGGTCTCATTCGAGCGCCAGGACGCCGGAAAGCGGGATATCTGCGGGATGGCGGGGCTGGCCGGGTGGGGTCACTCGTCGTACGTCGCCCGGCGGCGGGTGCGCGCCACGATGCCCTGCTCGCCGAACAGCTCCTCGGATAGCACCGCGAACAGCACGTCCGACCGGCCGAGATAGGTCACCTTGTGCAGGGCCTGCTCTTGGCCGGCGGACTCGAACACGAACTCGCCGTAGCCGAACACCCGCCCCAGCATCGACACGTTGTACGACATGTCGGTGACCTTGGTCAGCGGCATCACGGCGACCCTGCGGGTGAGCAGGCCCTGGGTGAGCAGCAGCCGCGAGTCCGTGACGACGAACCAGTCCCACCAGTACTCGACGACCCGCCACAGGGCGCGCAGCACCAGGGCGATCGCGGCCAGCGCGATCACGTTCACCAGGAACGGCGCGGCGTCCCCGATCTTGCCCACGGCGATGCCGCTCACGATGATCCCGAGGAGCGCCTCGGCGACCGGGACGGCCACCACGGCCCAGTGCCGCCGGGTCACGATGACCGCGCGCTCGCTCGGCAGCAGGTACCGCTGGACCCGACGCAGGCCGATCGGGTTGAGCGCCGGCTGCGGTGCTCGCGAGCGGGGCCCCACCGGCTGGATGATGCCCATGTCAGACGGTCAGGACGACGACAGCAGGGCGTCGAAGAAGTGGCCGATGGCCTGGAGGCCGTCGAGCAGGCCGTTCCAGGCGGAGTGCACGATGTCGGCCGCCTGGTCGGGGGACTTGACGATCGCGTAGGCGAAGAAGGCGACGACGAGCCAGATGAGGGGCTTCTTCAGCTTGCCGATGCCGATCACTTCCTCGTTCGTGGGCGCGCCAGCAGGGTCGGACGGCGCCATCCAGCGGCCATCCTGTCCGATCGGATCGTCCGAACGGGTGAGGCGCGCCGAGACCTCAGCCCGAATCGCCCGATCTCAGACGACGCCGTACAGGCGGTCGCCGGCGTCGCCGAGCCCGGGGACGATGTAGCCGTGCTCGTTGAGCCGCTCATCCATGGCGGCGGTCACCACGGACACCGGCACGTCGAGCCCGGCGAGCTCGGACTCCAGCCGGGCGACGCCCTCGGGAGCGCTGAGCAGGGTGATCGCGGTGATGTCGTCCGCACCGAGGTCCACCAGGAAGTGGATCGCGGCGGCCAGCGTGCCGCCCGTGGCGAGCATCGGGTCGAGCAGGTAGCACTGGCGGCCGGAGAGATCGTCCGGGAGCCGGTTCGCGTAGGTGGTGGCCTTCAACGTCGACTCGTCGCGCACCATGCCGAGGAACCCGACCTCGGCCGTCGGCAGCAGCCGGACCATGCCGTCGAGCATGCCCAGCCCCGCCCGCAGGATCGGCACGACCAGCGGCTTGGGCTGGCTCAGCCGGACGCCGGTCGCCGGGCCCACCGGGGTCCGGACCTCGACCGGCTGCACGCGGACGTCGCGGGTCGCCTCGTAGGCGAGCAGCGTGACGAGCTCGTCCGCGAGCCGGCGGAAGGTCGGCGAGTCGGTGGTCTCGTCACGCAGGGCGGTGAGCTTGTGGGCGATGAGCGGATGGTCCGCGACGTGGACGCGCATACCCGAGAACGTACCGGCTGGACGTCGCTTTGGGACCCTGCACCCGGCGCTCAGGTCGTGCCACGATGGATGGGTGTCGTACTTCTGCGCAGTGATCGGCCGCACGGGGTCGCGATGGCGCGCGCTGGACGTCGATGTGGACGACGTGGAGTCGCTCGACGAGCTGGCGGAGCACCTGCGCTCCACGGGACACGCCGGTCCGGTGCTGGCCGTGGTGGAGCACGAGGAGCTGTGGTTCGCGCTGATCCGGGTCGACGGGGACGACGACCCGCGGGCGTTCGTCAGTGACTTCGAGGCCAGCCAGACCGGGCACTACGCGACGCTGCTCGCCCCCGTCGGCGAGGTGGAGCTCGAGGAGTACCTCGACCTGCGAAACCCTTCTGCCGCAACGACGGCGCAGTCGGACCTGGGCGACGACGAGGACGACGACGACGCGGACCAGGACGGCCACGAGCTGGACGAGGACCCGCTGATGGCCGAGGCGGAGGCCGACCTCGCGGCTGCCGCGATCGAGGTCGAGCCGCCGCCGCCGTGGGTCGGTGATCCCGGTGTGCTGGAGGACTTCGGGGTGGACCCAGCCGACCTCGTCGACCTGGTGCTGGAGTCGCCGAACGACCCCGGCTCGGTCGTCGCGGACCTCGGCGAGCGCTGCGGCTTCGACGAGCTGCTCGAAGCGCTGCGGTGAGCGGCTGGTCGGTCGACCCTTCCGACGAGGCGTGGATGGGTCTGGCCCTGGAGCAGGCTGCGGCGGCGGCGTCGTCCGGTGATGTGCCGGTGGGTGCGGTCGTCGTGGACGCCGGGGGTCGGGTGATCGGCACCGGGGTCAACCGACGTGAGGCGGACGGCGACCCCACGGCGCACGCCGAGGTCCTGGCGTTGCGCTCGGCCGCCGCTGCCCAGGGCGAGTGGCGGCTCACCGGGTGCACGCTCGTGGTGACCCTGGAGCCCTGCGCGATGTGCGCGGGGGCGCTGGTGCTGGCCCGGGTGTCGCGTCTGGTCCTCGGTGCGTGGGACGCGAAGGCCGGGGCGGCCGGCTCGGTCTGGGACCTGGTCCGCGACCGGCGGGTGAATCACCGCGTGGAGGTGGTCGGCGGCGTCCGGGCTGACGAGTGCTCACGGCTGCTGCTCGATTTCTTCGCCGAGCACCGGCTCTAGTACCCTTCTCGGCGGTGGCGTGTCCGAGCGGCCTAAGGAGCACGCCTCGAAAGCGTGTGAGGGGGTAACTCCTCCGTGGGTTCAAATCCCACCGCCACCGCCACGCGGTCCTTGCGAGTTGAGGGCCTGAAACCCCGCCTGGACCCCGGTCCCGGCGGGGTTTCGTCGTTCAGGGTTTCGGCGCCTGGACGAGCAGCGTCAGGTGTAGCCTGACAAACCGCGTCAGGGAATGCCTGACGGCGGGCGAGAGGGTGGGTCTGCCATGGTCGAAGCGTTCGTACCGAGGTGCTCGTTCTGCGGCAAGGGTCAGGGCGAGACGGCCCACCTCGTGAAAGGCCCGGGCGTGTACATCTGCGACGAGTGCGTCGCCCTGTGCCAGCTGATCTTCGACGGCCGGGCGACTCCGCACTTCCCGTCGCTGGACGACCGCACCGACGAGGATCTGCTGGTCGACATCGCCCGGGTGTCCGCCACCCACGAAGCGGTCGAGGACGCGGTCGCGGACCGGGTGGTCCGGTTGCGCGCCCGCCAGGTCACCTGGGCAAGGATCGGGCAGGCGCTGGGCATGTCCAAGCAGTCGGCGTGGGAGCGCTTCGCCCACCGCGGTCCCACGACCTCGACGCTGTGAACGGCGGCGGCGACACCGAGGTGGACGGGACGCCGCCTGCGACGGCTGTCGCCGACCCTCACCCTGCGGAACGCTCGCTGTGGCGGCACCCGGACTGCATGCGCCTGTGGACCGCGCAGGCGGTCTCGTCGCTGGGGTCGGCGATGAGCTTCCTCGTCTTCCCGCTGGTCGGGCTGGCACTGACCGGCTCGGTGCTCCAAGCCGGGCTGGTCGGGTCCGCGTTCGCTGCGGCCAGCACGCTCGGCCGACTGCCGGGCGGCGTCCTTGCCGACCAGTGGGATCGCAAACGGGTGATGACGTCCGCGCAGGTCGTCTGCGCGGCGCTGTACGCGAGCGCGGCGACGGCGCAGTGGGCCGGGGTGCTGACCCTGCCGCACCTGCTGGCGGTGGCGATAGCGACCGGACTGGCCAAGGCTCTCTTCGACCCGGCAGAGACGGCCGCCGTGCGATCGCTGGTGCCGTCGGCGCAACTGCCGGAGGCGTACAGCCAGACCCAGGTCCGCCAGCAGGCCGCGCAGCTCGCCGGCCCGCCGTTGGGTGGTGCGCTGTACGCGGTGCAGCCCTGGCTCCCGTTCCTGGTCGACGCCGCGAGCTACGCGTTCTCCTGCCTGGTGCTGAACCGCATCGTGACGCCTCTGCCTGCGCCGGTCCGCCGGTCCGGTACATCGCTGCGGCGGGACCTGGTCGAGGGGCTTCGGTTCCTGTGGGCCCGGCCGTTCTTCCGGGCGTACCTCGCGTACGCGGCCCTGACCAACTTCGCGCTGCTCGCGCTGTTCCTCGTCATCGTGCTGAAGCTCTCTGCCGCCGGCGCCGCGCCCGCGCAGATCGGGGCCGTCGAGACAGCGGCGGCGCTGGGTGGCCTGGTCGGGGCGGTGGCTGCGCCCGCGCTGATCCGCCGGGTGCCCTCCGGCCTCCTCGCCATCGCCACTGCGGTGGTGCTCGGTGTCGTCGTCCTGCCGATGGCCCTCACCGACGACCCGTGGCTCGTCGGCGGGTTGTTCGCCATCGCGATGCTGGTGCACCCGGCCGGCGTCGCGGCGATCTCGGCGTATGTCAGCGCGATCACCCCGGACGGGCTGCAGGGGCGCGTCGGGGCCGGGCTCACCTTCGGCGCCACAGTCATCCAGCCGCTCGGTCCGCTGACGGGCGGAGCGCTCCTGCACGGTCTGGGCGCCTCGGGGGCGACCCTCGCGGCAGCGGCCCTCGCCGCGGCGGCGTCCCTGCCCCTGCTCCTGTCGCGCGAGGTCCGGAGTCTGCCCACACCCGACGGCTGGGACGAGGACGTCTGCCGGTCTGCTGTTGATGCCACTGACCTGATCACCAGCATGCGCAGCAACCGGATGACTGGCTGCCGAGCACGCTGACGGCGCGGGCGCGTGCTGTTCTGACTGCCACTGGTCAGCGAGATCGTGTGTGCGAGCTCGTCATGTGCTGGGTCAGGCCGGCGCTGCGCCGTCCGGCTCCTCCATGTCCTTGGGGCGCATCTTGTCCTCGCGCTGACGCAGGTCTTCCTCCCAGCGACGCAGGGCATCCCGGTGCTCGTCGTCGACCTTGCGCAGCTGGGCGAGGAAGGCGGGGTCGTCGTCCGGGGCGTATCCGCGGGGTGCGTGCGGGCGTTCGTACTCGGGAAAGCCGCGGCCGGCCGCCCAGGCGCTCTGCCGGCGGGTCGTCGGCTTGCCTGCGACCAGCCAGGCGATGCTGCCGATGAACGGCACGAGGATGATCAGGATGACCCAGGTCACCTTCGGCAGGTTGCGCATCTCGTCACTGGGCGTCTGGATCGCATCGATCAGGCAGTAGACGAACAGGCAGATCTCGATCAGGACCGGCAGCCCACGAAACATCAGGAACACGTCTTCCCCTTCCAGGTCGCCCCGGATGGTGGCAGATGTCGGCCGCCCGGGCGGACTCGTTTCCGCCGCTCTGGTCCGAACGGGTGCCTAGGCTGCCGCCATGGTGGCGAACCGGACAGCGTGGCTGCAGGGTCGGCTGATCGTTGGCGGACGCCCGCTCTTCTACCGGCGCAGCGTCGGCGGCGACCCGGACGGCGTGCCGATCGTGCACGTCCACGGCTTCGCCATCTCCGGCGCCTACCTGATGCCGACCGCTCGGCTGCTGGCGCGCCACGGGCCCAACGTCGTCCCGGACCTGCCGGGCTACGGACGCAGCCCGCGCCCCGACGTCACCATGGGCATCCCCGCGCTGGCTCGCACCGTGCTCGAGGTCGTGGACCGGCTGGGGTTCGAGAAGGTCGTGCTGGTCGGCAACTCCATGGGCTGCCCCATCAGCCTCGAGGTCGCCCACGAGGCGCCGCACCGGGTGGCGGGGGTCGTGCTCGTCTCGCCGGCCGGTGGTTACCAGAACCGACCGCTGCGTCGCGCGCTCGGACAGCTCGCGATGGACGGCATCCGCGAGACGCCACGGATGATGCCGGTCGCCGTCCCGGACTACGTGCGGTTCGGCCCGGTCAACGCGTTGCGGTTGTTCAGCCAGCTCACCCGGTACCCGTCGCAGGAGCGCCTCCTGGCGCTGCCCGTGCCGGCGCTGGCGGTGCTCGGCGCCCGGGACCCGTTGATGCCACCGGAGCCACGGGTCCGTGAGATCGGCCGCCGGGCGCCGGGCCACGTGACGGTCGTGCAGATCGAGGGTGCCGCGCACGCGATCAACTTCAGTCACCCCGGCGAGCTCGCCAACGTCATCTCCTGCTGGCTCGACGGCCGCGAGATCCTCGACGACCCGGATCAACCCGGCCACGCTCGGGTCCTGCAGGTCCCGCGCACCTGACCTACCTCCGCGGGCGTATCTCAGGTGTCACCGCCAGGGGGACGACGTGGCTGAGGCGCCGGGGTGAAGGTAGGACCGTCGGTCTGGACGACGAGCGACCTGGAGGAGCCATGACCGCACCGTTCCGCTTCGGCCTCGTGGCCACCGTCCGAGACCGCGCCGACTGGTTGGCCCTGGCCCGCCGTGCCGAGGACCTCGGCTTCGACTCGTTGCTGGTGCCGGACAACCTCGACGGCGTCGCACCGATGCTGGCGTGCGCGGCGTCGGCGTCGGTGACGACGTCACTGACGGTCGGCCCGTACGTGCTGGCGGCCCCGTTGCGGACGCCGGGCCTGGTGGCCGCCGAGGCCGCCGCGCTGCACCTGCTGGCGGACGGTCGCGTCGAGATCGGCCTGGGTGCCGGTCGCCCGGACTCCGAGGCGGAGGCCGGCCGGCTGGGGGTGCCCTTCGGCAGCCCGAGCGAGCGGGTCGGCGTCCTCGAGACCACGATCGCCGCCGTCCGCGAGCGCGTCCCTGCCGCGCGCGTGACCGTCGCCGCGTCCGGACCGCGGATGCTCGCGCTCGCCGGACGCAGGGCGGACGTCGTCGCACTGGGCGCCCCGCCGCTCGCCGACGAGGCGACGCTCGCGAGGATGGCGGGCGTCGTCCGCGAGGCAGCGGGTGAGCGCGCTGACGAGGTCGTCCTCAACATGAACCTGACGGCGGTGGGGGACGACCTCCCGCCCTGGCTGACCCAGCGCCTCGGGCTCACGGTTGAGAGCCTGCGCGCCGCCGACGCCGCCGGGCTGCTGAGTGGCTCACCCGCGGAGATGGCGGCCACGCTGCAGCGACGTCGGGACGCGACCGGGATCACCTACGTCTGCGCCGGCGTCGACCAGGCCGAGAAGCTCGCCCCCGTCGTCGACCTCCTGCGTGGCCTGTAGGCGTTGAGACCAGAGAAGTGGGGCACCAGAGCCGTCCTCCGTGCCCCGTTTCTCTGATTTGGGTGGGGTCCGTTTCCCATTCGGCCCTTCGGCATGGGAGGCTAATGGGGCTGCAGTTTCGATCTCTTTCGTTGATCGATGGTGTGGGTGGCGTATCTGCTCCCACCACCGATGTTCACAGGCACCCCCATGTAGCGGGTCTGCCTCCAACGTCTGGATGCATGACCAGCACCAGGTCGGCACAGTGCCGATCGCATTACGTCCCCTGAAGGAGACGACATGGCACAGGGTTCCGTGAAGTGGTTCAACGCTGAGAAGGGCTTCGGCTTCATTGCTCAGGACGGCGGCGGCGCCGACGTCTTCGTGCACTACTCGGCGATTCAGAGCGACGGCTACCGTTCGCTCGACGAGAACCAGCGCGTGGAGTTCGACATCACGCAGGGCCCCAAGGGCCCGCAGGCGGAGAACGTCACCGTCGCCTGACCTGACCTCACGCGAGAAGGCCCCCACCTCGGTGGGGGCCTTCTTCGTCTGCTGCCACCGCGCGCGTGATCGGCGATACTCCGAGCATGGGGTACGAGGTGCTCGACGACCGGACGCCTGCCCGCCGCGGTGACGCGGCCGAGGCACCGCTGCCCGGTGCCGTCGAGGTCACCGACCTCACTGACCTGTCCGGCCCGACGTCCCAGCCCCGCCTCAGGCGCGGTCCGGGGCGGCGCGGCGCCAGGACGGCCGTCGTCGCCGTCGTCGCTCTTGTCGCCGGGCTCGCGGCCGGAGCCTGGGCCGACGGGGCCCAGCGGGACCGTGCGCCGAGCGCGGCCGAGACCGCTCGCCTGGCGGTTCTGGCCACCACCGACGGCAGCACGACCCTCGAGGCGGACCCGGCCACCGGCGTGGCCACGGCGCGGCTGCAGGTCCGGGTGCTCAACCTCGGCGTCGGGACGATCTCGGTCGTCGCGACCCCTGCCTCGGGCAGCGGGCCGAAGCCCGGTGAGACGGTCACGATGCTGCCGGCCGACGTGGCGATCCACCCGGGGCAGCTGCACCAGGTGCCCGTCGTCGTCGCGGTCGACTGCCGGGCCGGCACGACGATGGTGCCCAAGGTGCCCGTGAGGTCGGACGACGGGGTGCTGCACGCCATCCCCGTCAAGGACGCCCAGCTCGAGGAGTACCGGATGGCCGCCCAGGAGGGCTGCGCGCCGTTGTCCGACGCTCGTCACCGCTTCCTGGCGTCCCTGACCGGGCCCGTGACCGCCCCGACGCTCGTGCTCACCAACAACAGCGACCAGTCGATCGCGGTGTCCGTCTCCACCGAGTCCACGATCCGTCCCCGGCCCGGTGAGCTCATCGCCAACTCGAGCAACGGGGGACTGGAGCCGGTGCCGGCCGACACGTCGGGGCTCGGCCTCACGTTCGTGACCACGCCGGACCTGCCCGTCCGGCTTCCCGCCGGCGCGACCCAGCGGGTGTCGGTCCGGCTGTCGGTGGCGCACTGCCTGGCGCCGGCGAAGCTGGGCGACGCTGGTGAGCTCGCGCTGGCCGGTCTGCCCATCGGTGACGACTCCCCGATCGGCTGGTCGACCAGCTACGTCGACCTCGGCCCGGCCCTGCGCCTCGTGGCCGCGCAGGTCTGCCAGCAGGACGGCGGCACCGCCCGCTGACGCGCCCGCTGCGCCGTTCGGGTGTCGCTGGAACCAGCGGCCACCGGGCGGCGTCCCAGCACCGTCACCGTTGAGGAGTGCGACCCGCACTCCCCCTCCTGGAAGGCACTACCGTGCTGGTTTTCCTGATCGTCGGCGCCGCGGGCCTGGTCCTGCTGCTGGGTTCGTTGCTGCTGGACGGCGTGCTCGACTCGGTCTTGCCGTCGTTCGACCTGCCCGGTGGTGACGTCATCTCAGGCCCGGCCCTGGGCGCGTTCGTGACGGCCTTCGGGGCGATGGGCGCCATCGTGTCCAGCGCGGGTGCCGGCACCGGCGTCGCCTGCCTGGCCGGCCTGGGTGCGGGTCTGCTGCTCGGTGCCCTCGTTGCCGTGGTCACCCGGAGCATGGTCCGGACGGCGACCGATGCGACCCCGCGCTCGCTCGACCTGGTCGGGCTCACCGGCACGGTCGTGACGGCCATCCCGGCCGACGGCCTGGGTGAGATCTCGGTGCGCCTCGCCGGCGCGCCGCACAAGCTCAACGCCCGGTCGGCGGCCGCGGTGCTGGCCGGCACGACGGTCGAGGTGACCGAGGTGCTGTCGAGCACCTCCGTGCGGGTCACCGCCCGCGCCTGACCCGGCCGCTCGCCGTCCCACGTCTTCGTTCCACCTGACCTCGCCGACGCCACCCGCGTCCGCGACCCACCCGAAAGTGAGTCACCCCTCATGAGTGTCTTCAGCTCCCCGACGGTTCTGTCGGTCCTGATGCTGGTCGTCGTCGCCGTCATCGCGATCGGCATCGTGGTCAAGCGCTACCGCATCGCCGGGCCGAACGAGGCGATCATCGTCACCGGGTCGAAGGGCAAGGAGCGCCGTGACCCGAGCACCGGCGACGTGATCCGCGACCTGACCGGTCAGAAGGTCGTGATGGGTGCCGGCGTCTTCGTCGTCCCGTTCGTGAAGAAGGCCTTCAGCGTCGACCTGTCCGCCCGCCGCATCCCGCTGCAGATCCGCGGCGCCGTCTCCGCCCAGGGCATCCAGCTCAACCTGGAGGGCGTGGCGATCGTCAAGGTCGGCGGCACCGAGGACGCGATCCGCGCTGCGGCACAACGGTTCCTGGGCCAGCAGTCGAACATCGACACCTTCACCCAGGAGACCCTGTCAGGCGCCCTGCGCTCCATCGTCGGCGGCCTGACCGTCGAGCAGATCATCCGGGACCGGGCGGCCTTCGCCACCAAGGTCGCCGAGGAGTCCGAGTCCTCGCTGACCGGTCAGGGTCTGGTGCTGGACACCTTCCAGATCCAGGACATCACGGACGACGGCACCTACCTGCGCGACCTCGGTCGCCCCGAGCAGGCGCTGGTCAGCCAGCGCGCGTCCATCGCCGAGGCGGAGGCCTACCGCGCGTCCGAGGCGGCGCGCCTCAGCACCGAGCAGCAGATCGCGGATTCCCAGCGCGAGCTGACCCTGCGCAAGGCCGTCATCAAGGCCGAGACCGACGCGGCGCAGGCCCAGGCGGACGCCGCCGGCCCGCTGGCGGCGGCCGACCGTCAGCAGGCGGTGCTGACCGAGCAGGAGAAGGTGGCCGAGCGGCAGGCGGCACTGACCGAGCGCCAGCTCGACACCGAGGTCCGCAAGCCCGCCGACGCCGCCCGGTACAAGGTCGAGCAGGAGGCCCAGGCGTCCCGGTCCCGGGCCATCGCCGAGGCCGAGGCCGCCGCCGAGCAGGCCCGGTTGTCCGGTCAGGCCGAGCTGGACCGGCGTACCGCGCTCGCCCAGGCCGACGCGATCGAGGGCGCCAAGCGCGGTGAGGCCGAGAAGGCCCGTCGGGTCGCCACCGCGGACGCCGTCCGAGCCGAGGGTGAGGCGCAGGCCGCGGCGATCGCTGCGACCGGGTCGGCGGAGGCCGAGGCCATGCAGAAGAAGGCCGACGCCTACGCGAGCTACAACCAGGCCGCGACCCTGCAGATGCTGGTGGAGGTGCTGCCGAAGGTCGCGCACGAGCTCGCCGCCCCGATGGGCGCCATCGACAAGCTCACGGTGATCTCGCAGGAGGGCGCCGGTGCGCTGCCGAAGGCGGTGTCCAACAACCTGATGCAGACGTTGCAGCTGGTCCAGGACACCACCGGCTTCGACCTCGGCGCAGCGCTTGGTGGCGTGCTCGGCCAGCAGGACGACGCGGCACCGTCCGGCGGGTCCACGAACGGCACGGTCGCCAAGCCCTGACCCAAGCTCCCGCTCCCGCACCATTCGCGCTACGCGTGGCTATGGGCCCCTCATGGCCACGTCAAGCGCGAATGGTGCGAGGTGGGGTGGCGGTTGGAGGGGCTGGTGCGCGGAGGCGTCGGCTAACCTGGCCGCCGTTCGACGACACCAGGAGCGACGTGTGAGCAGCCGGCCGACCCCGCACCTCACCCACGAGGTCGCGAACCAGCCACCGCCGCGGACGGACGTCGACGAGTACGCGACGAACCTCGTCCTGGCCGAGGCGGTCGAGCGGCACGACGCGGCCTGGGCCGCCGAGGAGCTGAGCGTCGTCGGCCACCTCGTTGGCAGCGCGTCGTTCCAGCACGACGCGGACCTGGCGAACACGAACGTCCCGACGCTGCACCCCTTCGACCGGTGGGGGAACCGGGTCGACCACGTCGAGTACCACCCGGCGTACCACCGGATCATCGCGGACGCCGTCGCGCACGGCGCGCACACCAGTGCCTGGGCCCAGCCACGGCCGGGCGCGAACGTCGCTCGCGCGGCCACGTTCATGCTGTTCAGCCAGGTCGAGCCCGGGCACGCCTGCCCGGTGTCCATGACCCACGCCGCGGTGCCCTCACTCGCCGTGCAGCCCGAGGTCGCCGCGCAGTGGCTACCGCGGGTGCTCGCCCGCAGCTACGACCCGGCGCTCGCGACCGCGGGCAAGCCGTCCGCACTGTTCGGCATGGCGATGACGGAGAAGCAGGGCGGGTCCGACGTCCGGGCGAACACCACCGTCGCGATCCCGGCCGGCCAGGGCGGACCGGGCGCGGAGTACCGGCTGACCGGCCACAAGTGGTTCTGCTCGGCCCCGATGTCGGACGCGTTCCTGGTGCTCGCCCAGGCGAAAGGCGCTGCTGGAGAAGGGCTTTCGTGCTTCCTGCTGCCCCGCATGCTCCCCGACGGCACCCGCAACGTGTTCCGCATCCAGCGGCTCAAGGACAAGCTGGGCAACAAGTCGAACGCGTCGTCCGAGATCGAGCTGGACGGCACGGTCGGGGTGCTCATCGGCGAGCCCGGCCGCGGCGTCCGGACGATCATCGAGATGGTCGCGCGCACCCGGCTGGACTGCGTGCTGGGCTCGACGGCCGGGATGCGCCAGGGCGTCGCCGAGGCGATCTGGCACGCCCGGCACCGGACGACCTTCGGCCGGGTCCTGGCCGAGCAGCCGGCGATGACCGCGGTGCTGGCCGACCTCGCGCTGGAGTCAGAGGCTGCGACCCTGACTGCGCTGCGGCTGGCCCGGGCGCACGACGAGGACGCGGACGACGCCGAGCAGGCCTTCCGGCGGCTGGCCACCGCCGTCGCGAAGTACTGGATCTGCAAGCGCGGGCCGCACCACGCCTACGAGGCCATGGAGTGCCTGGGCGGCAACGGGTACACCGAGGACTTCCCGCTGGCGCGGCGCTACCGCGAGCAGCCCGTGATGGCGATCTGGGAGGGCTCCGGCAACGTCATCGCGCTGGACGTCCTGCGAGCCCTCGCTCGCGAACCGGCGAGCGCCGAGGCCTTCGCCGCCGAGCTCGAGCTGGCGCGCGGGGGCCACCCGGTCCTCGACGCGCACCTCGACCTGACCGGACGGCGGGTGCGCGAGCTCGCAGTCGACCCGGCGAGCGCTGCGGCTCAGCGGGGCGCGCGGGGCCTGGTCGAGGCGATGGCCCTGGGCCTGCAGGCGAGCCTGCTCACCCGCTTCGCACCGTCCGCCACGAGCTCGGCCTTCGTCGAGGCGCGGCTCGGCCCGGACCGCAACCACGAGTACGGCGCGCTGCCGGTGGGCGCGGACCTCGAGTCCATCCTGTCCCGGCACTGACTCGCCCGAGGGTGCTCGGGCGGCGGGCCCACTGGTTCTATGTCGAGATCGCATGTCGAGAACCGCGGACCGGCTCCGCTCACCAGGTGAAGGGCCACGACAGGCGCGGCCCCGGACGAGGAGACACACGATGCCGAAGTACCTGCTTCTCAAGCACTACCGCGGCGGCCCGGCGCCGTACCAGCCGATCCCGCCGATGGACGAGTGGGCACCCGAGGACGTCGAGGCGCACATGACCTTCCAGCGCCACGTCAACGACGTGCTGAAGGAGAACGGTGAGTGGGTCGACGCGCAGGCGCTGACCCCGGCCCGCACCTGGGTGCGCTACGGCGGTCCGGGCGCCGCGCCGGTCACCACCGACGGGCTGCTGCCCGAGACCAGCGACCTCGCGGCGGGCTGGTTCATGATCGACGTCGAGTCGCACGAGCGGGCGATCGAGCTCGCGGCGTACGTCTCGTCCGAGCCCGGCCCGGGCGGGACGCCGCTCTACGAGTGGATCGACGTCCGAGAGGTCATGTCGGACCTGCCGGCGAGCGACTGACCGGCGTGCCTGACGAGCCCATCGCACCGCTGGACGAGGGCGCCCTGCGCGCCCTCGCCCCGCGGGTGCTCGCGGGACTGGTCCGGCGGGGCGAGGACTTCGACGCCGCCGAGGACGCGCTGCAGGAGGCCCTGCTGGAGGCACTACGGGTGTGGTCGGAGCGGCCGCCCCGAGACCCGCGCGCCTGGCTGACGACGGTTGCGACCCGACGCCTGGTCGACGCCCGGCGCAGCGAGGTCGCCCGACGGCGTCGCGAGGTGCTGACGGAGGCGGAGCCGCGGCCCGACGCGACCGAGGACGGTGACGACACCCTCTTCCTGCTCTTCTGCTGCTGCCACCCCGACCTCCCGCCCGCCTCCCAGGTGGCGCTGAGCCTGCGCGCCGTCGGTGGGCTCACCACGCGCGAGATCGCCGACGCCTTCTACGTGCCCGAGGCGACGATGGCGCAGCGGATCAGCCGGGCCAAGCGGGCGCTGCGGGGACGCCGGTTGGACCAGCCGGGCGACCTCGCGGTCGTGCTGCGCGTGCTCTACCTCGTCTACACCGCCGGCCACGGCGGACGGCTGGACCTGGCCGGCGAGGCGATCCGGCTCGGTCGCCAGCTCACGCTCGCCACCGCGGAGCCGGAGGCGCGCGGGTTGCTCGCACTCATGCTCCTCAACCACGCCCGCCGCGCGGCGCGGCTCGACCCGCAGGGGCGCATCGTCACGCTGGATCGGCAGGACCGCAGCCGGTGGGACGCCGGTGAGATCGCCGAGGGCGTGCGCGTCCTGCAGTCGGCGCTGGCCGCCCGGCGTCCCGGCCGCTACCAGATCGAGGCCGCGATCGCTGCCCTGCACGACGACGCGGTGAGCGCCGAGGAGACCGACTGGCCGCAGATCCTCGCCTGGTACGACGACCTCGTGGGGCTCAGCGATGACCCGGTGCACCAGGACCCCGCCGCGGTGCTGGGGCGTGCGGTCGCGGTCGGCCACGTGCTCGACCCCGTGACCGGGCTGCGCGAGACCGAGCGGTTGCGCGAGGTGCTCGGCGATCGGCACCGCTGGCACGCCGTCCGAGGACATCTGCACGAGCTGGCCGGCGATCTGCCGGCCGCGGCGGCCGCGTACGCGGATGCCGCGCGTCTGGCCACGGCCGTCGCCGAGCGCGATCACCTGGTCCGGCAGGCGGCGCGTGCGCGCGGCGCCGACGCGCGGGCTCACTCGAAGCGCGAGGGGTCTCCCGCGCCGACTCGCACGACCTCGGGGTAGCCCGCGGACCAGTCGACGACGGTGGTGGGCTCGAGCCCGCAGTCCCCGGCGTCCAGGACGGCGTCGACGACGTGGTCCAGCGCCTCCTTGATCTGCCAGCCGTCGGTCATCGGCTCCTCGTCGTCCGGCATCAGCAGGGTGCTGGACAGCAACGGCTCGCCCAGCTCGGCGAGCAGCGCGCGCACGACGTTGTTGTCCGGGATCCGGGCGCCCACCGTCTTCTTCTTCGGGTGCGCGAGCCGGCGCGGCACCTCGCTGGTCGCGGGCAGGATGAACGTGTACGGCCCGGGAGTCGCCGCCTTGATCGCCCGGAACGCCGAGTTGCTCAGCTGCACCAGGTGGCCGAACTGCGAGAAGTCCGCGCACACCAGCGTGAAGTGGTGCTTGTCGTCGAGGTTCCGGATGCGCCGGATCCGCTCGATGCCGTCCGGGGAGTCGATCCGGCAGCCCAGCGCGTACGACGAGTCCGTCGGGTAGGCGATGAGCGCGTCCTGCCGCAACAGCTCGGTCACCTGGGCGATGGCCCGCGGTTGCGGGTTCTGCGGGTGGACGTCGAAGTACCTGGCCATCCCCTGAGCCTACGACCGGTCAGTCGAAGTCCTCCGGGGTGAACTCGCGCGGTTCGACGAGCACCAGCCAGTTCCCGGACACGTCGCGCATGACGGCCTCGACGCCGTACGGGCGCTCGGCCGGCTCCTGCATGAAGGTCACGCCCTTGGCGCTCAGCTCCTCGAAGGTCCGCTGGCAGTCGTCGACGCGCAGGCCGACACCGCCCTGGGAACCCTTCTCGAGCTGGCTCCGCACGAACGCCGCGGCGTCGTCGTCCAGCGGGGGACCCGGCGTCATCAGGGTCAGCTCGAGCTCGGGCTGGTTGGGGTGGCTGATGGTCACCCAGCGGTACCCACCCAGGCTGACGTCGACGCGGGGCTCGAACCCGAGCACGTCGACGTAGAAGTCGCGGGCGGCATCCTGGTCGAGGCAGTACACGGTGGTGAGCGAGACGTTGGTGATCATGGCTCGACGGTACGGGCCGCGTGGTCGCTGGCGCTTCTCCGAGGTTGCGCGGTTCCGGGCAGGTCGACGACGCCGCGCATGAACAGGTAGCAGCCGGGCACGTGCGGGCCGCCGCGGGCGGCCCAGTGGTCCCGGTAGGCGGTCGGGGACTGCCCGACGAGCTCGCTGAACCGGGAGGAGAACGAGCCGAGGCTGGCGAAGCCGACTGCCGTGCACACCTCGGTGACGGTGAGGTTCGCGACCCGGAGCAGGTCCTGCGCGCGCTCGATCCGCCGCCGGGTGAGGTAGCGGATGGGCGTCTCGCCGAAGGCCTCGCCGAACCGCCGGACGAAGTGGGACGGCGAGAGGCCGGCGACCGCCGCCAGCGCGTCGACGTCGAGCGGTTCCGCGAAGTGCCGGTCGATGTGGTCGCGGGCCCGACGCAGGTGCGGCAGCAGGGTGGACGGCGTCCGAGCAGGTGCGCGACCGCTCACTCGCGGTCCGCCGCGACGACGAACCGCTCGTCGCTGATCTCCTTGCCCCACAACGCGCGGTCCGGCAGCAGCTCGCTCCGGCGCAGGACCAGTCGCGGGTCGAGCAAGTCGACCGTCTGGTCCTGGTGCAGCCCCGCGCCGGTGAACCAGAAGCCCTCGACGAGGACCAGCCGCCCGCCCGGCGCCAGCAGGTCCGTCCAGCGGCTGACCACCGCGCGCGCATCAGGCAGGGCCCACAGGACGTGCCGGCACAGCACGACGTCGAACGCGCCGGCCGGCAGGTCCGGGAACGCCGCGTCACCAACGGCGAACGTCGCGCCCTCGGCACTCAGGCCAGCGTCCTGGGCCTTGGCGCGAGCCTGCTCGACCATCACCGGCGACACGTCGAGCCCGTGCACGTGGTGCCCGCGCGCCGCCATCAGGACCGCCAGAGAGCCGGTGCCGCACCCGAGGTCAGCCACGCGGAGCGGGTGAGGGATGGCCGGTAGCAGCTCGGCGAGCAGCTGCTCCCAGGCCGCCCGCGTCTCGGGGTCGCGCAGGCCGTGGTCAGGCTCGTCGTCGAACGAGGTGGCTTCGGCGTCCCAGATCTCGCGTGCTTCGGTGCTCATCCGGACCATCCTGCCGCCTCCCGGCATCGGCTGCGCTACTTGGCAGTCGTGGCCTTGGCGGTCACCTTGGCCGTGGCCGTCGGGGACGTCGTCACGCTGGGCGTCGGGGTGACGACCCGACACGTGGGTGTGCTGGTCGGCGTCGCGGTCACCTGGGCGAGCGGCTTCAGGCTCTTGTACTTCGCCCCCAGCACGAGATCGACCCCGGCGCCCTTGCGCTTGTCGTTGACCAGCTTCGCGCCGGCCACGTGCTTGGCCAGCACCGTCGCGGCCGCCGAGCCCTTCGGGCCGTAGCGGATGATCGCGATGCCGGCGACCCGCTCGTTCTTCGGGTCGTTGGCGTAGGTCCCGATGGCGAAGGAGCGCAGCGCGAGCGCGTTGGCGGTCTTGGCGGCGAGACCGTCGCGCCGGGTCGCGTTGTAGACGTTGACGTGCACGCTCTCGGGCGTCAGGACCTTCGCGGCCGGCGGGCAGGGCGGCAGCTTGGCCACGTCGACCTGTGCCGGGCCACCGATGGCCCCCGAGTACACGGCGTACCCGACCGCCCCGGTCGCCAGCAGCAGCAACAGGACCAGCCCCAGCGTGATCTGCTGCCGGTGCCGCTTGCGAAGCCGCCAGGTGGGGGGCTCGTCGATGTACCCCGTCGACATGGCTGCTAGCCGTCGATCACCAGGACGCGCGCGTGCAGGACGGGCCGCTGCTGCAGGGCAGCTCGCAGGGCCCGGTGCAGCCCGTCCTCGAGGTAGAGCACCCCGCCGAACTCCACGACGTGCGCGAACAGGTCACCGTAGAACGTGGAGTCCTCGGACAGCAGGGCGTCCAGGTCGAGGGTGCGCTTCGTCGTGACCAGCTCGTCGAGCCGCACCTGCCGCGGCGGGACGTCCGACCAGTCCTTGGGCGTGGTGAGCCCGTGGTCCGGATACGGTCGGGAGTCGCCGACGGCCTTGAATATCACGCCCTGATCCTAGAGGAAGCGCAGGTCAGAAGGGCTGCGGAAGCTCGTGGTACACGCGCAGGTCGTGGCCGAGCGTCACTGCGTAGCTGCGCCCGTCGACGTCCGCGTAGTCGATCTGCGCGGTGAACCGCTGATCGGTGTCGGCGACGCTGCCCAGCAGCACCTCCACGGCACGGCCCGGGCGAAGGACGGCGAGCGAGGTCCAGATCCGCAGCTTGGACACCGCCAGCTCTCCGCCCAGCCCGACCACCTCAGGGTCGAACCGCACCCGCGGTCGGTACGCGCACGCCGTCCCGGTGTTCTCCAGCACCAGGACGACGGACCCGCCGCGGACCTCGACGTCCAGCACGACCTCGGGACGCCAGCTCGTGGGCTCGGCCATGGCTCAGATGCTCTCGACCTGCAGGCCCTCGTAGCAGAGCTCGAGGGTCTCGATCGCGACGTCGGTCCCCGCGGCGTCCAGCGCCGGGCCCTCCCACTTCGTCGGCCACGCCCGCAGCAACGTGAACGCCATGACCGCGGAACGGGTCTCGTCGAGCAGCACGATCGTCACGGTGCGCCGCTCGGGTGGGTCCTGGTTCGCCCACTGCCACAGCCGGAGGTCACCGATCACCCCGCGAGTGAGCACGGCCCGCGGGTGCCGGCGCAGCCCGGCCAGCAGCCGCGTCGAGGGCGAGCGGTCGTTGCCGTTGCGGTACTCGATGACGTCCAGGGAGGTGCCGATGCCGCTGACCGTGCGGAACCCGCCGGCGACGGTGTCGTCGCTGCCGTCGCCGAGCTGGACCAGGAAGTTGAACTCCCCGTAGGGGTTGTCTCGGATCGCCACGGCGTCCCACCTCTCGGTCGACCTCACGGTCTGCGCTGCGAGCGAGTGTGGCAGCCGGGGCGCTCCGGACGCCAGGGTTCGTTCCCGGACGACGAAGGGGCCCGAGCAGCTGCCCGGACCCCCTCGAGGTGGCGGAGGATAGGGGATTTGAACCCCTGAGGGTGATTAACCCAACACGATTTCCAATCGTGCGCACTAGGCCACTATGCGAATCCTCCGCCGCAGAGAATACCGGAGGTTCAGGGGTGGCTCGGACCACGCCCGGCGCCTTGTAGAGTGGTCGCCGACCCCTCGTGCGGCGTCACCTCGCTCAACTCCCCCAGGGCCGGAAGGCAGCAAGGGCAGGCGGGCTCTGTCGGGTGCGCGAGGGGTCGCTCATGTTTGCTGGGTCTCAGACGACTGCGGTGAGCCCGCCGTCCACGACGAGCACCTGGCCGTTCACGAAGTCGGACGCGCCGCTGCACAGGAACACCGCCGCGCCGACGAGGTCCTGCGGCGCGCCCCAGCGGCCGGCCGGCGTCCGGCCGCGGATCCAGGAGTCGAACTCGGGGTCGGCGACCAGAGGTGCGGTGAGCTCGGTGTCGACGTACCCGGGCGCGAGACCGTTGACCTGGACGCCGGACGACGCCCACTCCGCGCACATGACCTGGGTGAGCATGCCCAGGCCGGCCTTGCTGGCCGCGTACGCCGACAGCCCGGGCCGGGCGAGGTGGGTCTGCACGGAGCAGACGTTGAGCACCTTGCCGCGCCCGGCCCGCAGCATCGCGGGGGCGAGCTCGCGGGCCACCAGGTAGGCGCTGGTCAGGTTCGTGTCGAGCAGCCGGTGCCAGTCCGCGGGCTCCAGCTCGAGGATCGGTTGCCGGTGCTGGACGCCCGCGTTGTTCACCAGGATCGTCGGGTCGCCCGCGAGGTCGCGCACCTGGGCGGCGCCGCGGGCGACGTCGTCCGGCTCGGTGACGTCGAAGGCGACTGTGTGCACCTCGGCGGCGACCTCGTCCCGGAGGTGCTCCGCCTGCCTCTGCAGGGCCGCCTCGTCCCGCGCCGTGATCACGACGGTGGCCCCGGCCGTGGCCAGTCCACGAGCGAGCACCGCCCCGATGCCGCGGCTCGCGCCGGTGACGAGTGCGACCTCGCCGGTCAGGTCGAAGAGGCCGGCCGCCCCGGGCACCGCTACACGACCAGGTTCAACGCCATGACCAGGATGATGCCGGTCACCGAGATGATCGTCTCCATCACCGACCAGCTCTTGATGGTCTGCCCCACGGTGAGCCCGAAGTACTCCTTGACCAGCCAGAACCCGGCGTCGTTGACGTGGCTGAAGAACAGCGAGCCGCTGCCGATGGCCAGCACGAGCAGCGAGGTCTCCCCGTTGGACATGCTGCCCGCCAGCGGGGCCATGATGCCCGCGGCGGTGATGGTGGCCACGGTCGCCGACCCGGTCGCGAGCCGGATCAGCACCGCCACCACCCACGCCAGCAGCAGCGGCGAGATGCTGCTGCCCGCGATCGCGTCGCCGATGGCCCCGCCGATCCCGGTGTCGACCAGGACCTGCTTGAAACCGCCGCCGGCGGCCACGATGAGCAGCGGCCCGGCGATCGGCGGCAGCGAGGTCTCGAACGACTTCGACAGCTCCGTCTTGCTCATGCCCGTGCCCACCCCGAGGGTGAACATGGCCACGAGCACGGCGATCAGCAGTGCCACCAGCGGCGTGCCGATGAAGTCCAGCACCTTGTAGCCCAGGCTGTTCTCGTTGAGCCAGATGTCGGCGACGGCCTTGCCCAGCATCAGTGCGACGGGCAGCAGAACGGTGGCGAGCGTGACCGGGAAGCTCGGCCGGCGGTGGCCCGGCGCACGGTCCAGGCTGGTGTCGCCCTCGCCGGTGTCGACGTCCGTGCCCTCGCCGGTTCCCGTGCTGCTCGTGCGCGCTGCGCTCGTGCCGGCGCCGGTCGACGTCCGCGACGTGTTGCCCGCGCCACCGGCGCCGACGGTCTCCTCCACTGCGGCACCGGGGGCCATCACCGGGGCCCAGCGGGCCGCGAAGGGCGCGAACAGCGGCCCGGCGATGATCACGGTCGGGATGGCGATCAGCAGGCCGAGCGCGAGGGTGATGCCGAGGTCGGCCTTCACGACGCCGATGGCGGCCAGCGGGCCGGGGTGCGGCGGGACGAACCCGTGCAGCACCGAGAGCCCCGCGAGCGTGGGGATCGCGATCTTCATCAGGGGCTGACCCGAGCGCTGAGCCACCAGCAGGATGATCGGCACGAGCAGCACCAGGCCGATCTCGAAGAACATCGGCAGCCCGATCAGGGCCCCGACCAGCGCCATCGCCCACGGCAGGGTGCGCGCGCTGGAGCGGTCGACGATGGTGTCCACGATCTCGGACGCGCCGCCGGAGTCGGCGAGCAGCTTGCCGAACATCGCGCCGAGCGCGATGAGCACGCCCACCGAGGCCACGGTCGCGCCGACGCCGGTCGAGAAGCTCAGCACCGTCTTGGACAGCTCGGCGCCGGCGACTGCGCCGGTGATGATCGAGCCGATGGTCAGGGCGAGGAACGGGTGCACCTTGAGCCAGGTGATCAGCACGACGATGACCGCGATACCGATCAGTGCAGCGGCGATCAGCTGGCCGCCGCTGGCGTCGCTGATCGGCTCAGCGGTGAGGAACGCGGTGATCACGGGGTGCCTCCGGTGGGTGCGAGGGTCGACAGGAAGTGGTCGATGATCTGCTCGACCGGGTCGGACAGGTCGGCGGTGACGCCGGGCTCGTCGTCCTCGAGCGGCTCGAGGGTCTCGAGCTGGGACGCGAGCATCTCGACCTTGAAGAAGTGCTCGGGCCGGGCCCGCATCCGCTCGGCGATGACCTCCGGGTCGCCGGACAGGTGCAGGAAGCGCGCTCGGGGCGCGAGGCTGCGCAGGGTGTCCCGGTAGGTGCGGTGCAGCGCCGAGCAGCTCACCACCCCACCGGTCAGGTCGTGCTCGGCGAGCCAGCCACCGATGGCCGCCAGCCAGGGGGCCCGGTCGTCGTCGTCCAGGGGGTGGCCGGCCGCCATCTTGTCGATGTTGGCCTGCGGGTGGAACACGTCGGCGTCCCGGTAGTCGAGGTGGAGCCGTGCGGCGAGTGCCTCGCCGATGGTCGTCTTCCCCGTTCCGGAGACGCCCATCACGACGACCAGCGGACGTTCGTGCGCAGTGCCGGCCATGACGCTCCTCGGCTAGACGTCCCCTTTGACCGGGTACACCGTCGCGCAGTCCACCGACAGCGGCAACCGCAGACCGTCGGTCGTGGGTGGAACCGGTGGACGACGGACGCCAAGCTGTCGGGACGGCGCGTTAGGGTCGTCCCGTGTCGACCGCCCTGTACCGCCGCTACCGCCCCGAGTCGTTCGCGGACGTCATCGGTCAGGAGCACGTCACCGAGCCGCTCATGCAGGCGCTGCGCACCGGGCGGGTCAACCACGCCTACCTGTTCAGCGGGCCTCGCGGGTGCGGCAAGACCACGTCCGCTCGGATCCTCGCGCGCTGCCTGAACTGCGAGCAGGGGCCGACGGATGTGCCCTGCGGGGTGTGCGACTCGTGCGTGGGCCTGGCCCGTGGTGGGGCGGGCACGGTCGACGTCATCGAGATCGACGCGGCCAGCCACGGTGGTGTGGACGACGCCCGCGAGCTGCGCGAGAAGGCGGCGTTCGGCCCGGCCGCGAGCCGGTACAAGGTCTACATCATCGACGAGGCGCACATGGTGACCTCCGCGGGCTTCAACGCCCTGCTGAAGGTCGTCGAGGAGCCGCCGCCGCACGTGAAGTTCATCTTCGCCACCACCGAGCCCGAGAAGGTCATCGGGACGATCCGCTCGCGGACCCACCACTACCCCTTCCGGCTGGTCCCGCCGCAGCGCCTGCAGGACTACCTGGCTGAGCTGTGCCGGCGCGAGGACGTCGAGGTGTCCAAGGGGGTGCTGCCGCTCGTGGTGCGCGCGGGGGCCGGGTCGGTGCGGGACGCGCTGTCCGTGCTCGACCAGCTCATCGCGGGGTCAGGCGAGGACGGGGTGACGTACGAGCGCGCGGTGTCGCTGCTCGGGTACACCGACGCCACGCTGCTGGATGCGGTGGTCGACGCCTTCGCGGCGGGCGATGCGGCGACCGTCTTCAAGGTGGTGGACCGTGTCGTCGAGTCCGGGCACGAGCCGCGCCGGTTCGTCGAGGACCTGCTCGAGCGGCTGCGGGACCTGCTGGTGATCAGCGCGGTGCCGGAGGGGGCCGGAGCGATCCTGCGCGGAGTGCCGGAGGACCAGCTCGAGCGGCTGCGCGACCAGGCCTCCCGGTTCGGCGCCGCCCAGCTCTCCCGATCGGCGGACGTCGTCAACAACGGTTTGACCGAGCTCACCGGCGCCACCGCACCGCGGCTCCAGCTCGAGCTGCTGTGCGCCCGGGTCCTGCTGCCCGCCGCCGACGGCGAGGCCGGCTACGGCGCCCGGCTGGACCGCATCGAGCGCCGGCTCTCCGTGGCCGTGCCCGCGGCTGGCGCCCCGGTCGCTGCTGTCCCGGCTGCCGTCCAGCCCGCCGTCCAGCCCGCTGCCCCCGCTGCGCCGCCGGCCGATCGAGCCCCGGCAGCCGAGCCCGCACCACGGCCGGAACCGGAGCCCGAGGCGCAGCCGGACGCCGCGCCGACGCCGCTCGCCGAGCCGGTCGCCCAGCCGGTCGCCCAGCCGGTCGCCGAGCCGGCCCCCGAGCCGGTGGCCGAGCCGGCTGCTTCAGTGGCCCCGGCTGCCCCCGGCGCGCTGGACGTCGAGGCGATCCGGCACGCCTGGCCGGACGTCGCGACGCGCCTGTTCAGCATGAAGAAGGTGACGTTCATGCTGGTCCAGCACGCCCAGGTGCTCGCCTTCGACGGCCGCCGGGTCACGCTGGGGATCGCGTCCGAGGGTGCTGCGGCCAACTTCCGCGCCGGTGCGCACGGCGAGTTCGTGCGGCAGGCGCTGATCGAGGTCCTCGCCCTCGATGCCCAGGTCGAGGCCGTCCACGGCGACACCTTGCCCGCCGGGGGCGCCAACCGTGGTGCTGGCTCCGGGGGTCCCGGTCGGCCGCCCGCGTCGGGCCCGCCCGCCTCACCGCCGCCGCGCCAGCCCGCGCAGCAGACGGCCCCGGCGGAGCCCGCCGGGTGGGACAGCCCACCCCACGACGACGTCGAGCCTGCTCCGGAACCGGAGCCTGAACCAGCCGCCGATCCCGCCCCGCCGGCCGAGCCCGAACCGCCCCGGCGCAGCCGCCGTGAGGTGGCCACCGAGCAGGCGGCCAAGTTCCGGCGTCCGGAGGCGTCGGCGGTGGCGCTCGCGGACGACCTGCCGAGCGCGGACGACCCGGACGCAGAGGACAGCGACCTCGTCGGCCGGCCCGTGGTCGAGCGGTTGCTCGGGGGCCGGGTCATCGACGAGACCGACGAGTGACCCAGACGGGCGGCGAGCCGTCGGTGGCGCCGTCCGTGAACGTCGGTGCGAGGACGTAGGCTGCCCGGTGTGTACGAGGGTGTGGTCCAGGACCTGATCGACGAGCTCGGGCGGTTGCCCGGGGTCGGTCCGAAGAGTGCCCAGCGGATCGCGTTCCACCTGCTGGCCGCCGAGCCGGCCGACGTGCGCCGGCTCGTCACGGCGCTCACCGAGGTCAAGGACAAGGTCCGGTTCTGCGCCGTCTGCGGCAACGTCTCCGAGGACGAGCTGTGCCGGATCTGCCGCGACGCCCGCCGCGACCCCACGGTGCTCTGCGTCGTCGAGGAGCCGAAGGACGTCGTCGCCATCGAGAAGACCCGTGAGTTCCGCGGGCGCTACCACGTGCTCGGCGGTGCCATCAGCCCGATCGACGGGGTGGGTCCGGACGACTTGCGCACCCGCGAGCTGATGACCAGGCTGGCTGACGGCGTGGTCACCGAGGTCATCATCGCGACCGACCCGAACCTCGAGGGCGAGGCGACGGCGACCTACCTGGCCCGGCTGCTGCGCCCGATGGGGCTCCGCGTCACCCGGATCGCCTCGGGCCTGCCGGTCGGCGGCGACCTGGAGTACGCGGACGAGATCACCCTGGGCCGAGCCTTCGAAGGACGGAGACTGCTGGATGTCTGACGCACCGCAGAGCCGCGCGCGCGACGCGGTCGAGAACGAGCGTGGCGAGCTGACCCGCCTGGCCGCCGACACCGCGATCGACGTGCGCGCCTACCTCGAGGCGACGACGACCGTGGCCAGCGGCACCAGCCCGGACGTGGCGCTGCCGATCGTGCTGCTCGCCGTCAGCCAGGTGCTGGTGGCCGGTGCCCGGCTGGGCGCCATCGGCGACGTGATCCCGACCGAGCGGTTCGAGCCGGACTCCGGGCCCGAGCCGGACGTCGACCCGCTGCACGGGGCGCTGTCCAACGTGCTGGTCGGGCTGGACGAGTACGCGGACGTCGTGGACCCGGTGGTGTCCGGCGAGGTCGTCGCCGGCTCGCTGTCGGGCGACCTCGCGACCGTCGCCTCGGACCTCTCGCACGGGCTGCGGCACTTCGAGGCCGGCCGGGTGGACGAGGCGCTGTGGTGGTGGCAGTTCTCCTACCTGTCGAGCTGGGGCACCCGCGCGGCCAGCGCGCTGCGCGTCGTCCAGTCGATCCTGGCGCACCTGCGGCTGGACGCCGACGACGAGCTCGTCGCGGACGCCGAGTTCGACGCCCTGCACCCGTGACGGCCCGGCGCCGCTGACCGCCCGCTCAGCCAGCTGAGTCCGGCGAGACCGTGGCGGCGAACAGGTCGACCGGGTTGCCGTCCGGGTCATGGATGACCGCGTACCGCTGACCCCAGACGGCGTCGAACGGCGCCAGGTGCCCGGCGTACCCGAGGTCGGTCAGTCGCCGGTAGTTGACGTCGACGTCCGCCGGGCTGTCGCAGGCGAAGGCGAGGGCGACCCGGTGCCCGCCGGTCGGCGGCGTCCAGCCTGGGTCGAAGCTGCGGATCGTCTCGACCGTGTCGAGCGCTAGGCGCAGACCACCCCCGAGCTCGACCTCGACGTGCGGGGCAGACCCGTCCTCCGGCAGCTCGAGGCCCAGGCGCCGGTAGAAGGCGATGGACGCGGCCAGGTCCGAGACGACGAGCTCGATGACGGCGGGGCGAAGGCTCATGCGGTGACCGTAGCGCTGGTCGCCGACGGCGCGCGTGCGTCAGACTGCGCCTATGTCGGTCCCGGGACTCACGGTCGGACGGATCGCCCGGGTCGGGTTCGCAGTCCTGGACGCCGTCGCGCTCGGGGCCGCGTTCGACGCCCGGACGGGCAGTGCGGGCAACTTCTTCAGCTTCTTCACGATTCTCAGCAACGTGCTCGGGATCGTGGTGCTGCTCGTCGGTGGGCTCCGCGCACCGACCGGACCGAGGTGGGCCGCCCTGCGTGGCGCGGCGACGTTGTACCTCGTCATCACCGGGATCGTCTACGCGGTGCTGCTGTCGAACCAGGACGTCGGGCTCACCGAGCCGTGGATCAACTCCGTGCTGCACCGGGTGACGCCCGTGGTCGTGCTGGTCGACTGGCTGCTGCTGCCTCCGTGGCCGCGGGCGTCGTGGCGCCTGGCGCTGGGCTGGCTCGGGTTCCCCCTGGCCTACTTCGCCTACTCGTTGCTGCGTGGGCCCGTCGTGGACTGGTACCCGTACCCGTTCCTGGACCCCCGCGAGACGGGGGGGTACGGGCGGGTCGCGACGTACGCGGTGGCGCTGGCCGCACTGATGATGCTGCTGTCGCTCGCAGTCGCCTGGCTCGGCCAGTGGCGCGCCACCGCGAGACAGCCGTCTCGCGATCCGGGCGGCGACGTGACGACACCGCCCGCTGGTTAGACTTGACGACGCAGTCGTTTCGCGTCGTCCCGGAGGTCACGGTGGGCTTGGTCGTGCAGAAGTACGGCGGATCCTCCGTCGCTGACGCCGAGAGCATCAAGCGGGTGGCGCGCCGCATCGTCGACACCGCCCAGGCCGGCAACCAGGTGGTCGTGGTCGTGTCCGCCATGGGTGACACCACCGACGACCTGCGCGACCTCGCCCAGCAGGTCTCGCCGCTGCCCCCGGCCCGCGAGCTCGACATGCTGCTCACCGCGGGCGAGCGCATCTCGATGGCGCTCGTCGCCATGGCCATCCACGACCTCGGCCACCAGGCCCGCTCCTACACCGGCAGCCAGGCCGGCGTCATCACGGACTCCGCCCACGGCAAGGCCCGGATCATCGACATCACGCCCGGCCGGATCCGGCAGGCCATCGACGAGGGTCACGTCGCCATCGTCGCCGGCTTCCAGGGCGTCAGCCAGGACACCAAGGAGATCACCACCCTCGGGCGGGGCGCCTCGGACACCACCGCGGTGGCGCTGGCCGCCGCGCTCGGCGCCGACGTCTGCGAGATCTACACCGACGTGGACGGCGTGTTCACCGCCGACCCGCGGATCGTGCCGAACGCCCGGCGGATCGCCCGGATCACCAGCGAGGAGATGCTCGAGATGGCGGCGTGCGGCACCAAGGTGCTGCACCTGCGCTGCGTCGAGTACGCGCGCCGGTACCGGATGCCGGTCCACGTCCGGTCCTCGTTCAGCACGCGCGAAGGCACCTGGGTCATCGACACGGACACGGAAGGTCAGGACATGGAGCAGGCGATCATCTCGGGCGTCTCGCACGACCGCAGCGAGGCCAAGATCACCGTCGTCGGCGTCCCGGACCAGCCGGGCAAGGCCGCCGCCATCTTCCAGGCCGTCGCCCGCGCCGAGATCAACATCGACATGATCGTGCAGAACGTCTCGGCCGCCTCGACGGGCCTGACCGACGTCTCGTTCACCCTGCCCAAGACCGACGGCGTGATCGCGATGTCCACGCTTGAAGGCATCCAGGCCGAGGTCGGATTCGCTGCTCTGCAGTACGACGACCAGATCGGCAAGGTCTCGCTCGTCGGTGCCGGCATGCGCACCCACCCCGGCGTCTCTGCCACCTTCTTTGAGGCGCTCGCGCTCACCGGCGTCAACATCGAGATGATCTCGACGTCCGAGATCCGCATCTCGGTGGTCACCCGCGCGGAGGACGTCGACGCCGCCGTCCGCGCCGTGCACACCGCGTTCGGCCTGGACGCCCTCGAGGTCGAGGCCGTCGTCTACGGGGGCACCGGCCGCTGACCGGCCGGACGTGGATCACGTTCAGCAGTGCCACCCCCGCTTCGCGTGGTGAACGACCCTCAGAACAGGCTGAGCTGGTCGTCCTCGACGACGGGCTCGGCGACCGCCACCGGGGCGGCGGTCGGGCTCGCGACGGCCGGCGGGGCGACGTCCTCCTGCTCGGCGATGCGCGCCCACGAGTCCTCGCCCGGCGGTGCGCTGCCGGTCAGCGCCCACAGGGACGGCCCGAGCCGGATGTCGCGCTCGAGCAGCGCGGTCTGCATGCGCACGAGGTCCATCGGCACCCGCATCGCGTCCAGGCCCGGCATGGGCAGGTCGACGCGCATCGCCATCAGGCGCAGGTTTCGCGTCACGTTCGCCCGGGCCTGCGGCTCGGCCAGGCGCCGGCACGCCGCGGCCCCGACCGCCGCCACGACCTCCTCCTCGCGGCCGCCGTCGATCGCCGCGTACACCTGCGCGACCCCGGGAAACGACTGCAGCAGCTTGGCGGCCGTCTTGGCGCCGATGCCGTTCGCGCCCGGCAGGTTGTCGGACACGTCGCCCCGCAGCGCGGCGTAGTCGCGGTACTGGCCGGCCTGCACCCCGCACAGCAGGGGCAGCCGGGCGGGGGTGAGCAGCGGGGAGGCGTCCACCCCGCCAGCGATGATCCGCAGCACCGACGTGCTCTCGTCGATCAGCGCGAACGAGTCGCGGTCGCTGGTCACCACGGTGCACCGCCAGTCGTGCCCCCGGGCCAGCGCCGCAGCGGACGACAGGACGTCGTCCGCCTCCCACCCCTCGTGCTGGACGACGGCGAAACCGCACCGCCGCAACAGGTCCACGGCTCCGGCCAGCTGCTCCACCAGGTCGTCCGGTTTGGCGGCGCGGCCCGCCTTGTACTCGGGGTACTCCTCGCGCCGGACCGAGGCGACGGGGCAGTCGAAGCCGACGACGACGGCGTCCGGGCCGAGGCGCGCCGCCGCCCCACCGATCGCCGCGACCATCCCACGCAGCCCCCAGGTCGGGTGCCCGGCCAGGTCACGCTGGCCGCTGTGCTCGTGCGCGTGGTGCGCCCGGTGCAGCAGGCTGTTGCCGTCGACGGCCATCAGCAGCGGCGTCCCGGGTCCGGCGCTCATCTCAGGCCCCCAGGTGCGCCAGCACGAAGTCCAGCTCGACGCGCATCTGCCGGACGCGCTCGTCGTCCACCAGCGACCCGTGCCCGGCGTCGTACCGGTACACGCCGTGCGGCACGCCGCGCGCGTCGAGCCGGGCCAGGTAGTTCTCGATCTGCCGGATCGGGCAGCGGGGGTCGTTCTCGCCGGCCAGCACCAGCACGGGCACCTGCACGGCGTCGACGTAGGTGATCGGGCTGGAGTCGACGTACCGCTCGGGGACCTCCGCCGGCGAGCCACCGAACAGCGACCGGTCGAAGGCCTTGAGCCCCTCCATCTCGTCCTCGTACGCGGCGACGTAGTCGGCCACCGGCACGCCGGCGAGTCCCAGCGCCCAGGAGTCCGGCTGGGTACCCAGCCCGAGCAGCGTGAGGTAGCCGCCCCAGGAGGCGCCCGCGAGCACGACCTTGGTCGGGTCCGCGAAGCCGATCTCGACGAGGTGGTCGCGCACGGCGAGCACGTCCTCCAGCTCGACGTGCCCGACCCGCGCCTCCAAGGCGTCGCGCCAGGCCGAGCCGTAGCCCGTCGAGCCGCGGTAGTTGACCTGCACCACCGCGTAGCCGTGGTCGACCCAGGCGCTCGGGTAGGCGCCGAAGGCGTCCACGTCGTGGTGCGTCGGGCCGCCGTGCACCTCGATCACCAGAGGCAGGGGGCGCGGCGGTGCGACCAGGTCGACCGCCGGGCGGCGCAGCAGCGCGTGGATGCGCCCGCCGGGGCCCTCGACCCAGACGTCCTCGACCGGCACGGACGGCGGCGCCGCGGCGCCGGGCGGCGCGAGCAGTACCTCGCCCTCGTCCTGGCGCGTGACGTCCAGCCGGCGCACGGTGGCCGGCTGCGCCGCGGACGACCACCCCGCCCACACCTCGCCGTCGTCTCGCACCGCCATCGACCGCACGGTGCCGGACGTCGGTCCGAACCGTTGCGCGGCAAGGGAATCCAGCTGCACCCGGACCAGCGTGGTGCGGGCCTCGTGGGACAGGGCGACGACCACGCTGCCAGCGTCGGGCCACCAGTCCGCGTCCTCGACCTCGCCGGGCAGGTCGATCGCGACGAGCTGCTCGGCGCCCGACACCGGGTCCCAGACCAGCAGCGCGGGGACGCCGTCGCGCTCGTGCACCGCGAGCATCCGCTGGTCGCCGGCCAGCGGGGAGAAGCCCGCGGGCTCGAGACCCTTACCGGCGCCGTCCCACAGGTCGCCGACCGTCGTCCCGTCGTCCACGCGCACCACCCGCAACGCTGGGTGCCGCGAGTCGCCGTGCTCGCTGTGCGCGATCACCAGCAGCGACTCGTCGCGGGACAGGTCACCGACGTAGGCCTCCTCCTCGTGCTCGTAGAGCACGCGCGCTGCGCCGTCCGCGGCGACCACGTGCACGCGCACGCCGTAGTCGTCGTCGCTGCTGCCGACCACCGCGAGGCCGTCGCCCAGAGCCAGGCCCGAGCTGTACGCGTGCGGCAGCCCGGTCGCGTCCGTGTGCGAGCCCGGCGCCGAGCCGAAGTCCTGCCGCTGCCAGACGCCCTTCTCGTCGCCCTTGCGGTCGTCGAACCACCACAGGGCGTGCCCGCTCGGGTGCAGGATGCCGTGGGCGGTGCCCTCCGGTCGGTCCGTCGCGGGCACGGGCTCGTCGTCCCCGACCGACCACCAGTGCAGCTCGAGGGTGCCCGCCGACGTCGTCGCCGGTACGACCGTGCGCCGGTCGTCGTCGCGCGCGAAGTCGGGCAGACCGAGGCGGCGGGCGCGGAACCGGGCCTCCCAGTCGGGCATCTCGCTCATCCCGGGAGACTAGCGGCGCCCACCGTCACGCCATCCGGGTGGTTCCGGGCCCCGGCAGGCTCAACCTCGCCCGCGCGGCAGCCGATCAACGTCGCTATGAACGGCAAAGGTGCGGTTCTCGCAACCCTGGTGTCGGCCGCCTGCCTGGCGGTCCTTCCGGCGTGCTCGGGTGGCAGCACGAGCGACGAGGTCCTCACGGGACGGGTGACGAGCACCATCCCGGCCTTCTGCGTGGGCGCGGCCGAGGCCAAGGGAATGTGCTTCGTCACCACCGAAGCGGAGGGTACGTCGGAGAGGGACCTCGCCGCCGGCGACTGCGTGACCGTGACCTACGCCGCGACCGAGGGCACCGCGAGCACGGCGAAGGCGACGAAGGTCAGCAAGTCCGACCACTGCTGACGGCGCCTCAGGCCTCGTGCTCGACGAGGTCCTGCGACCACTCGGTGTGGAACGTGCCGTCCCGGTCGACCCGGCGGTAGGTGTGCGCGCCGAAGTTGTCTCGCAGCCCCTGGATGAGGGCCGCCGGAAGCCGAGGCCGGCGCAGCGCGTCGAAGTAGGCCAGGGACGACGAGAACGCCGGGGTCGGGATGCCGGCCCGGGCCGCCGCCGCGACCACGCGCCGCCAGCTGTCCACCCCGTCCTGCACGGCGGCGGCGAAGTAGGGCGCGACCAGCAGGGTCGGCAGGTCCGGCTGGTCGTCGTACGCCTCCCGGATCCGGTCCAGGAACTTGGCCCGGATGATGCAGCCGCCGCGCCAGATCGTCGCCATGGCACCGGGGTCGACGTCCCAGCCGTACTCGTCGCTGCCCGCTGCGATGTGGTCGAAGCCCTGCGCGTACGCGACGACCTTGCTCGCGTACAGCGCCTTGCGGACGTCGTCCGTGAACGCCTGCGGGTCGTCAGCGAAGCCCTCCTCGGCGGGCGTGGCGAACGCCTGCGCGGCGGCGGCCCGCTGCTCGGCGTGCCCGGACAGTGACCGGGCGAACGTCGCCTCGGCGATGCCGGTGATCGGCACCCCGAGCTCGAGGGCGTTCTGCACGGTCCAGCGGCCGGTGCCCTTCTGCTCGGCCTGGTCCAGGACGACGTCCACGAAGGCCTCGCCGGTCGCGGCGTCCGTGTGCGCCAGGACGTCGGCGGTGATCTCGATGAGGAAGGACTCCAGGTCGCCTGAGTTCCACTCACGGAAGGTGTCGGCGATCTGGGCGGGCGCCGCCCCCAGGCCGCTGCGCAGCAGGTCGTAGGCCTCGGCGATGAGCTGCATGTCGGCGTACTCGATGCCGTTGTGCACCATCTTGACGAAGTGCCCGGCGCCGTCCGGGCCGACGTGCACGCAGCAGGGCGTGCCGTCGACCTGGGCGGCGATGGACTCGAAGATCGGGCCGAGCTTCTCGTACGACTGCGCCGACCCGCCGGGCATGATCGACGGCCCCTCCAGGGCGCCCACCTCACCACCGGACACCCCGGCGCCGACGAAGTGCAGGCCGTGCTCGGACAGCGCCTGCTCGCGGCGCCGCGTGTCGGCGAAGTGCGCGTTGCCGCAGTCGATGACGATGTCGCCCTCGTCCAGCAGGGGCACGAGCTCGTCGACCACCGCGTCGGTCGGCCCACCGGCCTTGACCATGACGATGATCGCCCGTGGTCGCTCGAGGCTCGCGACGAAGTCCTCGAGGCGCTCGCTGGGAACGAAGGTGCCCTCGTCGCCGTGCTCGGCGACCAGGCTCTCGGTGCGCGCGTGGGTGCGGTTGTGCAGCGCGACCGTGAAGCCGTGCCGGGCGAGGTTGCGGGCGAGGTTGCGGCCCATCACGGCCAGGCCGGTGACGCCGATCTGCGCGGGAGCGTCCGGGTTCGTCATCCTGCGACGCTACGCGCTACTCCTCGAAGACCTTGAAGTGCCCCTCGGCGTCCTGGAAGTCGACGGTCACGTTCTCCTCGTAGTCGTCAACGACGCCGTGGCAGGTGGTCTGCGCGTCGTAGTCCACTCGTGGGGTGTCAGGGCAGTCCATCGAGTCGACGCTCCAGCCCTCGTACTCGAACACGTGCTGGACCTCCGCCGCGAGCGCCTCCCCGGAGTAGGGCTGGCCCGCGACGACCTGCGGGGCGGTGCCCTCGAGGTCGCCCCCGGCGTCGATGCCGACGCCGGACACCATGGTGACGACGAACACCACGAGGACGCCCAGGCAGGCCAGCGCGGCGAGCACCAGGGCGACGATCGCGATGACCCTGGTCGCGCCGGACTCCCCGCGCGGGGGCTGGGCTGGCGGCTGCCAGGACGACGTCGGAGCGTACGGCTGCTGGTACTGCGGGTACTGCTGGTGCGCCGGCAGCGGGGACGGGGACGCGAACGCCTGCGTCGGCTGCGTCGGCTGCGTCGGCTCGGGGGGTGGCGTGCTCACGCGGCGATTATGCGCGAGCGGCGGCCGCGGTACGCACGACACGAGGGGACGAGAAGGGTGAGGCACCGAAATTCAGCCCCCGCGGTGCCCCACCCTCGTCCAGGCGCGCCGTCGCGTGCGGCGCGACGTCCGCTAGAAGACCCGACGTCGCGAGCCGCCGATCGGCACGAAGTTCAGCACCAGGCCGACGAGCAGCAGGATGACCCCGATCCAGAGCAGGACGTGCAGGCTGGCGACGACCAGCCCGACGATGATCAGGATGATGCCGAGGAGAATCATGAGGTGCCTCTCTCATTGGGGCTAAGGCGCTGTCCGAGACGGACGCGCACCCTAGAGATAACCACCCTAAGGGTGGGGTGGGTACACCCCTAGGTAGGTAGAGTTGCCGGGTGGCAGCCGAGCCGAGGACCCCGATCACCGTCGCCCTGGTGGATGACTACGACGTCGTCCTGGCCGGCGTCGCCCGCATGCTCGAGCCCTACCGGGACCGCGTCGTGATCGCCGAGCTGGATGCGAACGAGCCCGTTGACGACCTGGTGGACATCGCGCTGTACGACTCCTTCGCCCAGCCGGAGTCCGATGCCGCCGAGATCGGCGTGCTGGTGGCCAACCCGCGGGCCCGGCGGGTCGTGGTCTACACCTGGAACTTCCACCCGGACCTGGTGGCGAGCGCGCGCGACAAGGGCGCGCACGGCTACCTGTCCAAGACCCTCGCGGCGCGCGAGCTCGTGGACGCACTCGAGGCGATCCACGCCGGCGAGAACGTCACGACGGAGGGACCGCCACGGGCGAAGGTCGCGACGGGGCTGGACTGGCCCGGCCGCGGCGAGGGTCTGACGGACCGGGAGTCGGAGATCCTGGCGCTGATCACGCAGGGCAAGAGCAACGCCGAGGTCGCCGCGCTGACCTACCTGAGTCCCAACACGGTGAAGTCCTACATCAGGACGACGTACCGCAAGATCGGCGTCGCGAGCCGCTCGCAAGCGGTGCTGTGGGGGGTCAAGCACGGTTTCGTGCCCGACCACCACCGGATCGAGCACTGGCGCGGCGGCCCCTGAGTGCCGGGCCGGTCGCCGAGATTGACGTGGTCGGGGTGACAGGATTTGAACCTGCGGCCTCTTCGTCCCGAACGAAGCGCGCTACCAAGCTGCGCCACACCCCGTGGCTGTGCTCCGACGTCCAGCGGGCTGGTCGAACGGAGCCACGTCATCGTAGCCGAGCCGAGGCACATCCCTGAAACCGGATCCCGTGCGGACCCCGGCCCGAGGCGGACGTCAGGGGGCGGTGAGGGTGAGCAGCGACGCCTCGGGGCGGCAGCAGAACCGGAACGGCGTGTACGGCGAGGTGCCCAGGCCGGCGCTCACGTGCAGCCAGGCGGCGTCGTCCGGGGGCAGGTGGTCGGCCGCGACCCGGCCGGCGCCGGTCCACCAGCGACTCACCCCGCGGGCGCGCCGGCGGTCCAGGTCGCAGTTGGTGACCAGCGCGCCGAAGCCCGGCAACCGCAGCTGGCCGCCGTGGGTGTGCCCGGCCAGCACCAGCCGCGCACCGTCCGCCGCCATCGCGTCCAGCGCGTGCGTGTACGGCGCGTGCAGCACCCCGACGGGCAGGTCGACGGCGTCACGCGCGGACTCGGACGGCGCGGGGAACCGGTCGTAGCCCAGGTGCGGGTCGTCGACCCCGACGAACGACAGCGCCAGACCGCCGACGTCCAGCCGGTCGCGCCGGTTGTCCAGGTCCAACCAGCCCGCGTCCAGCAGCCCGTCGACCAGGTCCTGGGTAGGCAGCCGCGCGCCGGTCAGTCGCTTCTTGCCGCCGTGGCGGAGCAGGTACCGGGCAGGGTTCTTCGGCACCGGCCCGTAGTAGTCGTTCGACCCCAGCACGAACACCCCGGGGCGCTCGAGCAGCGGGGCCAGGGCGTCCAGCACCGCGGGGACGGCGTCGACGTGCGCGAGGTTGTCGCCGGTGTCCACCACCAGGTCGGGTTCGAGCGCCGCCAGCCCGCGGACCCACTCGCGCTCGCGGCGCTGCCACGGCGTCAGGTGCAGGTCGGACAGGTGCAGCACCCGCAGCGACCGCGAGCCCGGCGCGAGCACCGGCAGCTCGTAGCGGCGCAGCAGGTAGGCCCGGCTCTCGACCACGGTGCCGGCCACGAAGGCGGCACCGAGCCCGACCAGGCCCAGCGCGGCACGGGCAGGCACAGGGATCACAGTGGTTCATCCTGCCATCGGCTGACAGACTCGCTGGACATGAGCGCTCTGAAGGACCAGCTGCGGGCCGACCTCACCTCCGCGATGCGCCAGCAGGACGAGGTGCGGGTCGCCACGTTGCGCATGGTGCTGACCGCCGTGACCAACGAGGAGGTCGCCGGGGACGTCGCGCGCGAGCTCAGCGACGACGACGTCCAGGCCGTGCTGCGTCGTGAGGGCAAGAAGCGGCGCGAGGCCGCCACCGCCTTCGCCGACGGCGGCCGGGACGAGCGGGCCGAGCGCGAGCGCGCCGAGCTGGCCGTCGTCGAGGAGTACCTGCCCACCCAGCTGGACGACGACGCCCTGGCCGCGCTCGTGACCGCGGCCATCGCCGAGACCGGCGCGGCCGGGCCCGCTGGCATGGGCACGGTGATGAAGGTCGTGCAGCCGCAGGTCGCCGGTCGCGCCGACGGCGGCCGGGTCGCGGCCGAGGTCAAGCGCCAGCTCGCGTCCGGCTGAGCCGCCCGGTCAGCGCGGCTTGCGCGTGTGCGTCGGGTTGGGGTTCGGGAACCCGGTGATCGTCGGGTTCGGGGTGTTGCCCGGGCCCGGCTGGTTCGGGGTGGCCGGCGGCACGCCGGTGCTCGGGTAGATCGTGACCGTCGTCCCGGCCGTCGCCCGTGACCCGGCGCCGGGGCTGGACTCCGCGACCTGCCCGGCCGGGACGGCGCTCGGCTTCGGCGCGCCGACGGAGACCGAGAAGCCGGCCCCCTCGAGCGTCCTCGTGGCGGCCTCGATCGACTGACCCGTCACGGACGGCACCGTGATCCGCTCGCCGTAGGTCATCTTGGACGACGGCTTGCCGAAGTTCTCCACCGCCAGCTTGGCGCTGGCCGCCTTCATGAAGGACTGCCAGATGGGCGCGGAGACGGTGGCGCCGTACAGCTGCCCGCCGTACGAGCCCTTGCCGGTGTTGATGTTCTTCATCGGCTTGCTGGCGTTGGGGTGCCCGAACCACACGGCGGCGGCGAGCTGGGGGGTGTAGCCGATGAACCACAGGTCCGTGGAGTTGTTCGTCGTGCCCGTCTTGCCGGCCGCCGGTCGCCCGATCCCGCGACCCGCCGCGGTGCCGTGGGTCAGGACGCCCTGGAGCGCACTGGTGACGCCGCGGGCGACGTCTTCCTTGATGGCCTGGTCGCACGCCGACTTGGGCAGCGCGATCTTCTTGCCGCCCAGCGTCGTCGCCGACGTGATCGACACCGGCGGGCAGTACTGGCCGTCGGCTGCGAACGCCGCGTACGCGCTCGCCATGGTCAGCGGCGCGATGGTCTCGATGCCGAGGGTCAGCGAGCCGTAGGGCCGGATGTCGCTGCTCGGCTTGCCGTCCGGCTGGTCGGCCGCGGACGGCTGGGCCAGGTGCACGCCGAGGTTGCTGGCGATGTCGGCGACCTTGCAGATCCCGACCTCCGCCTCGAGCCGGACGAACGCGGTGTTCACCGAGTGCGCGGTGGCGTCCGCCAGGGTCATCGGGCCGCGCTCGTGGCCCTCGCTGTTCCCGGGGTCGTAGTTGCTCGGCCGCAGGTCCTCGCAGCTGCCGGGCTTGAACTCGCTGCGCTGGAACTTGTACTTGCCCGGAGGGGCGTCGACGATCGAGTTGAGCGACTGCCCGTCGTCCAGGGCGGCCGCCAGGGTGAAGGCCTTGAACGTGGAGCCGGTCTGGAACCCGCTGCCGCCGTTGTAGGTCTTGTCCACGTTGTAGTTGACGGTGGTCTTGCCCTTGGTGCGGCCGTACCTGGTGCTCTGCACCATGGCGAGCACCTTGCCGGTGCCCGGTTCGACGACGGACATGGCCGCCGCGACCTTGCTCTTGTTGGTGGGGGCGACCTTGCTCGAGACGGCCTTCTGCGCCTGCTTCTGCGCGGCCGGCTGCAGGGTGGTCTTGATCGTCAGGCCGCCACGCATCATCAGCGCCCGGCGGGCCGCGGTGGTCGGGCCGAAGGTCTTGCTGTCGAGCACCTGGTTGTAGATGTAGTCGCAGAAGTACGGGTACGGCGAGGTGTCGCAGCCGTTGCCGGCGGGCCGCACCTTCAGCCCGATCTTGGTCTTCACGGCGGCGTCGTGCTGCTTCTGGGTGATGACCTTGGTCTGCAGCATGCGGTCCAGGACGATGTTGCGGCGGGCCAGCGCGGCCTTCGGGTTCTTGCGGGGGTCGAAGCGACCCGGCTGCTGGACCAGCCCGGCGAGCATGGCGGCCTGCGGCAGGGTCAGCTTGGCTGCGGTGGTCGAGAAGTAGTGCCGGGCGGCCGTCTCGACGCCGTACGCGCCGTCGCCGTAGTAGGCGATGTTCAGGTAGCCCTGAAGGATCTCGTCCTTCGTCATGTTCTTCTCGAGCGTGATCGCGTACTTCATCTCCTGCAGCTTGCGCCCGAAGTTCTTGTCCACCGCCGCCAGCGCGCCCTCTTCGTCGCCGGCGGACAGCGCGTTCTCCTGCAGGGTGAGCTTGACGAACTGCTGGGTCAGGGTGGAGGCGCCCTGGCCGGACTCGCCGCTCTGCGCGTTGCTGACGGCGGCGCGCAGCACGCCCTTGGGGTCGATGCCGCCGTGCTCGCGGAAGCGGGTGTCCTCGATCGCGATCTGCGCGTTCTGCATGATCATGGCGACCTTCTTCAACGGGACCACGATGCGGTTCTCGTTGTAGAAGGTGGCGATGACGTGGTCGTCGGCGTCCAGGATCCTGGACTGCTGCGCCAGCGGGCTCTGCTCGAACTCGGTGGGCAGCGCGTCGAAGAACTCCACGCCCGAGCGGGCGGTGGCCCCGGCCGCGCCGACCGAGGGCATGAACAGCCCGGCGCCGATCAGGCCGGCGACCAGAGCGGTGCCGATGAAGGCTGCGAGCAGGGCGATGATGCCGGCAAAGCCGCTTCCGCGGTCGTCGGTCCGCATCGTCATCCGTGCTCCTCTTCTGGGCGTGCAGGACCCGTTTGGGCCTCATCAAGGGTAACCCGACCTGCCTCAATACCACGATTCCTGCGGGCGTGAATGGCAGAAACGCTGATTGTTGCCGTCGAAATGACTAGTCATCGTGGCCCGCAGGAATGGCCGGATCGGGTCATAGCCCGACCAGGTGGTGCACACCTACCGTCGAAGTACCGGGGATGGGGCACCACCGCAGCGGGCGTGCAGCTCGTGGGTGGACACAGCAGAGGGTGAGTACGGGGATGACGGAGACAACCAGCAGCCAGGTCTGGGAGCGCGACTGGGCCGCACGTGGGTCGTGCAGCCAGGTCAACCCGGACGACCTGTTCGTCCAGGGCGCCGAGCAGAACCGCGCGAAGGCCGTCTGCATGGGCTGCGTCGTCCGCACCGAGTGCCTGTCCGACGCCCTCGACAACCGCACCGAGTTCGGCGTGTGGGGCGGGATGACCGAGCGCGAGCGCCGGGCCCTGCTCAAGAAGCGCCCGAACGTGCAGTCGTGGCGGCGCCTGCTCGAGACGGCCCGGGCCGAGCACCTCAGCTCCGGCGTGGCCGACGACGACTCGCTGGCGGTCTGACCCCCTCGAACCACCGGGACCAGAGCACGAGACCAGAGAAGCGGGGCACCTGACGGACGTCGGGTGCCCCGCTTCTCTGCTCTGGACGACGTCCGGCCGCCTGGGCGGGTCAGCCGGCGAGGTCAGCGCCGATGTCGCGCAGCCCGGGCAGGTCGTGCACGTCCTGAGCGCGGGCCCGCACCCGGCGTACCGGCACCGTGCGGTGCGCCCCGGTGAAGCGCTCGCTGATCTGCTGCTCCCGCTCGGCGACGCGCACCCGGTCGGCGTGCAGCCGCAGCAGCTGCTGGGTCAGCGTGTGCCCGCTGCCCTCGCCGAGCGCCTCGGCGGCGGCGAGCGCCCGCTCCGCCGAAGGCGCGCCAGGCGCCACCTCGTGCACCCGGTTCAGGACCAGCCCACCCAGCGGCATGTCGTCCCGCGCCAACCGCTCCACGAAGTAGGCCGCCTCGCGCAGCGCGTCCCGCTCGGGGGCGGCGACCACCAGGAACGCCGTCCCCTCGTGCTGCAGCAGCTGGTACGTCGCGTCGGCGCGCTCGCGGAACCCGCCGAACATCGTGTCCAGCGCCGCCACGAAGGTCTGCACGTCCTTGAGCACCTGCGCGCCCAGCACCTTGGTGAGGGTGCCGGTGACCGCGTTCACCCCGGCGGAGAACGCCTTCATGTACGCCCGGCCGCCCTTCTTCGCGGGCGCGGCGAGCAGCCGGATGAAGCGGCCGTCCAGGAACGAGCCGAGCCGGGCCGGGGCATCCAGGAAGTCCAGCGCGGAGCGGGACGGCGGGGTGTCGACGACCACGAGGTCCCAGGTGCCGTCCTGGTCGGCCTGCGCGCGCAGCTGGCCGAGCTTCTCCATGGCCATGTACTCCTGCGTGCCCGCGAACGAGCTCGACAGCGCCTGGTAGAAGGGGTTCGCCAGGATCTGCTGGGCCTTGTCCGGCGTGGAGTGCGTCTCGACGATCTCGTCGAACGTCCGCTTCATGTCGAGCATCATCGCGTCGAGCCGCCCGCCGGCCGAGGTGTCGACGCCGGCCACCTCGCGTGGGGTGTTGTCGAGCTCCACCAGCCCCATCGACTGGGCCAGTCGGCGCGCCGGGTCGATGGTCAGCACGACGACCGAGCGGCCCTGCTCGGCAGCCCGCAGGCCCAGCGCGGCCGCGGTGGTGGTCTTGCCGACCCCGCCGGACCCGCAGCAGACGATGATCCGGGTGCCGGGGTCGCGCAGCAGGGCGTCCACGTCGAGCTGCGGGCTCGGACGCCGGGTGGTCGGGCTCATGCCATCCCCTGCTCACGCAGCAGCTCGGCCAGCCGGTAGAGCGTGCCGACGTCCACCAGCTCGCTGCGTGCGGGCAGCTCGTAGACGGGGCGGGCGAGGGCGTCGATCTCCTGCCGCTCGCGCTGCTCCAGCAGCACCCGCTGCGCGTGCTCGGTGGCCTCCGTGACCAGCACGTCGACGTCCGACTCGGCGTGGCCCAGCCCGGCCGCCTGCAGCCCTCGTCCGATCTCGGCCCGGTTCACCTTGCCTTTGGCAGCGCTCGCCAGCCGGCCGGCCGGCAGGATCGGCTCGCGCACCTGGTTGACCACGACACCGCCGACCGGCAGTCCGACCGCGCGCAGCGACGCGACGCCGTCCAGCGTCTCCTGCACCGGCATCTCCTCGAGCAGGGTGACCAGGTGCACGGCGGTCTGCGGCGAGCGCAGCAGCGTGGTGATGGAGTCGGCCTGGTGCCGGATCGGGCCGACCCGGGCGAGCCCGGCGACCTCGGAGTTCACGTCCAGGAAGCGGGTGATCCGCCCGGTGGCGGGGGCGTCCAGCACGACCGCGTCGTACACGGGCCGGCCGCCGCTGCGTCGGCGGACGGCCTCGTAGACCTTGCCGGTGAGCAGGACGTCGCGCACGCCTGGCGCGATCGTGGTGGCGAAGTCGATGGCGCCGAACCGCTCCAGCAGCCCCCCGGCGCGGCCCAGCTTGTAGAACATCTGCAGGTACTCGAGCAGCGCGGCCTTCGGGTCGACGGCCAGCGCGAACACCTCGCCGCCGTCCAGCCCGTTCGCGATCCGCACCTCGTCGTAGCCGGGCTGCGGCACGTCGAACAGCTGCGCGATGCCCTGCCGCTCCTCGACCTCGGTCAGCAGCACCCGCTTGCCCCGCTCGGCCAGGGCCAGCGCCAGGGCGGCCGCGACGGTCGTCTTGCCGGTGCCACCCTTTCCGGTCACCACGTGCAGCCGGACGCCGTCCCAGTCGCGCTCGTGGACGTCGCCGGCGGTCGCGGAGGCAGTCGCAGCGGCGGTCGTGGGCACCTGCGAAGGCTACCTAGCCTTCCGCGAGCCCGCCCAACCCCACGATCGTGGCAACGACGCATCGCCGGCGATGCGAGGTTGCCACGATCGGGTGGGGGCGGCTGGGTGGGGGCGGCGGGCTAGGGGGAGCGGGCGAGGGCGTCGATCGCGGCCAGCTCGTGCGGCCAGGCGGTGGACTGGGGGTCGATCCAGGCGAAGTGGTCGGTGCCGGCCAGGACGACGAGCCGCTGGCCGGTCGCGGCGCAGTACGACTCGCTCAGCGCGAGGGGCGCCACGTCGTCCGCGTCACCGTGCAGCGCGACCACCGGGATCGCGGGCGGACCGAGGCGGGTCGGGTCGGCGGCGGCGTACCGCTGCGGGACGTCGACCCGCGACCCGCCGAGCAGGACGTGCACGGCGGGACCGCCGGGGCCGACGTCCAGTCGCAGGTCGTCGGCGAGCGTGAGGTCCAGGACGCCGGCCAGGCTGACCGCGCCGACGACGCCGGGCAGGTCGCGGGTCGCCGCCGCCCAGGCCACCAGGTGCCCGCCGGCGCTGTGCCCGACGAGCACCGTGCGGGCGGGGTCGACGTCCATGCCGGCCTGCTGGGCCGCCCCGGCGACCAGTCCACCGACCTGCTCGAGCGCGGCGGCGACGTCCGCGGACAGCTCGTCCCAGCCGTTCCCCGACCCGGTCCGGCGGTACTCGATCGCGGCGACGGCGTAGCCGGCCGCAGCGAGCCCGACGCACTGCGGCCCGGCGTGCGTGCGGTCGTACTCCTCGCGCCAGTAGCCGCCGTGCACGACCACGACCAGCGGGGCGGCCGTGGCGGCCGCCGGCCACCGGACGTCGATCACGTGCTCGGGCAGCGGGCCGTACCGCAGCACCGCGTCAGGCGGGGGAGCGGGCTGGTCGAGGACGCCGCGGGAGCTCACGGGACCATCCTGGCCGATCAGCCCACCGCCGCGAGGTCGCCGACCGCCGCCCGCACCTGCGGCAACCGGGCCGCCACCGGGCTGCCCGCCGCCGAGGGGTGCGCCGCCCGCACCCACGCGTCGACCATCTCGGTGGAGTACCGGTGGCCGTAGCCGTCCGGCGTCCAGTAGGCCGAGACGAGGTCGCCGACCCCCTGCCAGAAGCTGAACCCCGGCACCCACGGCCGGCTCCACTGCGCCGTGTCGCGCCACGCCAGCTCCGGGGACCAGGCCGCCACCGGGTCGTCGGCGTGCAGCAGCACCTGCTGGCTCGGGTCCGCCGACACCTGCTCGGCGCGCTCGCGGGCCGGCCCCGGCACGCCGACCCACAGCGCGGCGTCCGCCCGCCCGACCGGGGCGTGCAGCCCGGACAGCGCGCCCAGCGACTCGCCGAACAGCAGCACGTGGGGGCGGCGCTGGGCCGGCATCGCGTCGACCCGGGCCCGGACGGCGTCCAGTACCGCGGTCGCGGTCTGGCGCCCGGCCCCCCCGCCCTTCAGGTACGCGACCCAGCTCGGCACGTCGTCGTACTGCACGGCCACGGAGGCGATGTCGCCGCCGTACAGGTACTCCGCGGCGCCGACGCCCGCCGGGTCGACCCAGCCCGAGCCGGTCGGCATCAGCACCAGCACCGCGGCGCGGTCGAAGCCGCCGAGCTGGTCGAGCTGACGCACGGCCAGCCGCGCCCGGTCCTGCGGATCGGCGGCCGCGCCGAGCCCGACGTAGGTCCGGATCGGTTGCCGTGCAGGCTTCCCGGTCACCTGGCTGATCTGGTCGGCCGTGAGTCCGTGGGCCAGGTAGCGGCGTCCCTTGCTGCCGACGTCGATCCCGGCCGACGCGTCGCGCGGCGCCGCGAAGCCCACCGTCGAGCCGACCGCGAGCACCGGTACCAGCAGGGCGACCCGGACGCGGCGTGAGCGCCACGCGGCGCGGGCCGTCCACGCCAGGCCGCGGCCGGCCGCGACGAGCACCGTCCCGAGCGCGCCGGCGAGCCCGGCGGCCAGGGCGGTTTCGGCCAGGGACGGCGCCGCCTGGCCCATCCCGGTGAGCAGCTCGGCGCTGCGGGCGTGGCCGGCGACGACGCCCGCGGTGATGGCCGCCATCGCCAACGCCGTCGTGCCCCAGCGCTGCACGGTCGGGGGCAGCCGGTTCGGTCGCATCGTGCGCATCCGTGCCACGGCCCGACGGGCCAGCGCACCGACGGCGACCAGCTGGACGGCGACGACGGCCGACACCACGGCCTGCACGAGCAGGGGGCGGGGCAGGATCGTCGGGACCAGTGAGGCGCCGAGACCGATCGCGCCCAGCAGGGTGGGCAGGCCCACGGTGACCCGCCGAGCGGCGGCCCTGGCCAGCCGGGCGAGCACGGTCGCCGTGCGGACCCGCAGCCGCCGCCACCAGCCGAGCAGCAGGACCAGCGCGCCGGCCGACCCCGCCAGTCCCCAGTGCATAGGGGTCTCGATCGCGGGTACCCGGTAGAGCTGGCGCACGGAGTTGACGTCCACGGCGCCGGCGTAGACCGCCGCGGCCGCTGCGCAGGCCGGGCCGCCGCAGCGCTCGTTCAGGTGCCGGTCGAACGCCCGGTCCACGGCGGCGCGGGCCCAGGCGCCGAGCGGGTGGCCGGTCCGGTCGGCGTAGCGGAGCAGGTCGTAGCCGAGGTCGTGCTGGCGGCAGGCCGCGGAGAAGTCGTAGCGGGTGTCGCCGAACGGGGACGAGCAGCTCCCGCTCGCGCGCTCCAGCACGGTTCGGCCGCCGGCCCGCACGACGACGGGCCAGTAGCCCATCACCGCGCCGAAGTCCGCCGGTAGCAGCGCCGCGGTCGCCCGGGGGTCGCCGTCCCCGGTCAGCGACCGCACGGCCGCTGCCGCGGCGTCGGAGGTCTCGGAGGCGGTCGAGCGCGGCCGGCCGCCGGCCCAGGCCGCGGACCCGCTGACCGCCCCGAACACCAGGAGCGCCGCCAGCACCACCAGGATGCGTCGTCCGATCGGCGTACTCGTCCGCTGCTGCGTGCCCTCGCGCATCAGAGCGCCCCTTCCGCCGTCACAGCGGGTCGGCTGACCCGCGTCCGGCCGGACGGTAGGGACGAGATGGCCGCCGGGTCGTCGTCCGTGGGCGCCAGATCCGTTGTGCCACTGCGGTTCCACGCCGGACGAGCGGTAGGACCTGCGTAGGGGGTGGCAGATACCCCTCAGGTATGACGACCTGCTGCGCCGAAGTCCCTACGGTGGTCGGGTGAGGATTCCCCGACCCCATCCGCTGCGCCGGCTGCGCGCCGCACCGGCCGCGACGGCCCGCGGCTGGCAGCACGTCGAGTCGGCGCTGCTGCGCTGGAGCGAGCCCGCGGCGCTCAGCCCCGACCCGCGCCGCCGCCTGCGACTGACCCTGGCCGCCTGGACCGTCGCGGTCGCGCTGTCGGTCATCGCGTTCGGCACCAGCGGCGAGGTGTACGACGTCGACACCCTCGGCTACGGGCTGATGCCGTTCGTCGGGCTGCTGGCCGGGTTGCCGTTCGGGCTGGTGCTGACCCGGCCGACGCTGGGGCTGCTGATCAGCGAGGTCTCGGCGTTCGCGCTGGCCATCACGCTGCCGGTCGCGGACTCCGACCCGTGGACGTGGCTCACCGTGCAGTCGCTGGTGATCTTCGCGCTGCTGTTCGCGGTCGCGCTGCGCGAGCCGCTGCAGCGGGTGGTCGGGGCGTGGGCCGCGACGGTGCTGCTGTTCGCCTGGGGCTCGGCGCCGGACGTCCGGACCGGCTGGATGGTGGGCGTCACCATCATCGTGGTCGTCGGCCTGCTGGTCAGCCGGCTGGCGCGCACCAACCGGGCGCTGTCCCGGCAGACGGCGGTGAGCTCGGCCGAGACCCAGCGGCGGCTGGTGCTGGAGGAGCGCGCGCGGATCGCCCGCGACCTGCACGACATCGTCGCGCACCACATGTCGCTGGTCGTGGTGCAGGCCGAGACCGCGGGCTACCGCCACCCGGACCTGCCCGACGTCGCGCGCGAGGAGCTCGAGTCGATCAGCGCGTCCGCTCGGGCGGCGCTGGCTGAGACGCGGGCGCTGCTCGCGGTGCTGCGCAACGAGGACGACGAGGCCGAGCACGCCCCGCAGCCCGGGCTGGAGCTGCTGGCCGAGCTGGTGGAGGGGGCCCGTCGGGCCGGGCAGGACGTCGAGGCGGACGTCCGGCTGGGCGGGGACGCGCTGCGGCCCGGAACGTCCCTCGCCGCCTACCGGATCGTGCAGGAGTCGCTGGCGAACGCCGCCCGGCACGCTCCCGGGGCGGCGGTGCGCGTGGTGGTGGCGCGGGACGGGTCCGCGCTGCGGGTCTCGGTCGTCAACGACCGGCCGCCGGAGCCCGTCGCGGCCGACCTGGACCCCGACGGCGCCGGGCACGGCATCATCGGGATGCGCGAGCGCGCGGGGGCCGAGGGCGGTTCCCTGGACGCCGCGCCCTCCGCGGACGGCGGTTTCGTCGTCCGGGCCGAGCTGCCGTTGGGAGCGCCGTGACCGACTCGATCCGGGTGGTCGTCGTCGACGACCAGGCGATGGTGCGGCAGGGCTTCGCCGCGCTGCTGGCCGCGCAGGACGGGATCACCGTCGCCGGTGACGCGGCCGACGGTGAGGCCGCGGTGCGCGCGGTGCGCACCCACGACCCGGACGTCGTCCTGATGGACATCCGGATGCCCGTGCTGGACGGCATCGAGGCGACCCGGCGGATCATGGCCATGCCTGGCGACCGGCACCCCAAGGTGCTGGTGTTGACCACGTTCGACCTCGATGACTACGTGTTCGAGGCGTTGCGGGCGGGGGCGAGCGGGTTCCTGCTCAAGGACGCCCGGGCGGACGAGCTGGTGCAGGCGGTGCGGGTGGTGGCCGCCGGCGACGGCCTGCTGGCGCCCACGGTGACCCGCCGGCTGATCGCCGAGTTCGCGCGGCGGCCGGCGTCGTCGTCCGCCCGACCGACCCGGCTCAACGCGCTGACCCCACGCGAGACCGAGGTGCTCGAGCTCATCGCCGCGGGCCTGTCGAACGGCGAGATCGCCGACCGGCTGGTGCTGGCCGAGCAGACGGTGAAGACCCACGTCGGCCGGATCCTGACCAAGCTGGACCTGCGCGACCGCGCCCAGGCCGTCGTCCTGGCGTACGAGACGGGCCTGGTCCGCCCCTCCACGTGACGGCCCGTCCCTCCCCCCCGGTGATCACGCACGTTCACCCCAGCAAGCCCGGGGCGAACGTGCATGATCACCGCGGGGGGAGGGGGGCTGGGCGGCGGAGTGCGGGATGGGGGAGGATGCGGGCCATGGCCAAGTGGGAGTACGCGACCGTTCCGCTCATCGTGCACGCGACCAAGCAGATCCTCGACCAGTGGGGCGAGGACGGCTGGGAGCTCGTGCAGGTCGTCACCGGGGACCAGGGCAACCTGGTCGCCTACCTGAAGCGGGAGAAGTGACGATGTCGGACGCGCAGGGAGCCGTCGAGCAGCGACTGGCGGAGCTCGGCCTGACCGTGCCGGACGTCGCCCCGCCGGTCGCCGTCTACGTGCCCGCCGTCCGGGACGGCGCGCTGGTCTGGACGTCGGGACAGCTGCCCATGGTGGGTGGCCAGCTCGCCGCGACCGGCAAGGTGGGCGAGGGCGACGGGCTCGTGTCCCCCGAGGACGCCAAGGACCTCGCCCGCACCTGCGCGCTGAACGCGCTGGCCGCGGTGAAGTCGGCGATCGGCGACCTCGACCTGGTCGAGCGGGTCGTCAAGGTCGTCGGTTTCGTGGCCAGCGACCCGGCGTTCACCGGCCAGCCCGGTGTGGTCAACGGGGCCAGCGAGCTGCTCGGCCAGGCCTTCGGCGACGCCGGGATCCACGCCCGCAGCGCGGTGGGCGTCGCGGTCCTGCCGCTGGACGCCCCGGTCGAGGTGGAGATCACCGTCCGGGTGCGCTGAGCATGCGGCGATCGTTCGCCCTCACCTCGCGGATCGGGGACCACGCGGTCGCCTTCGCGGCCGTCGACGGTGCCGTCGAGCCGGCGGCCCCGCGCCGGGCCGCCACGGTCGTCCTGGTGCGCGACGCCGCAGCCGGACCGCAGGCGTTCCTCATGCGCCGGACGTCGACGATGGCGTTCGCCGCCTCCATGCACGTGTTCCCCGGTGGCGGGGTCGACCCGCGCGACTGCGACCCGGCCGTGCCCTGGAGCGGACCGCCGCTGAGCGCGTGGGCCGAGCGACTGGGCGTCGACGAGCCGGACGCCGCGGGGTTGGTCTGCGCCGCCGTCCGCGAGCTGTTCGAGGAGTGCGGCGTGCTGCTGGCGGGGGCGGGTCCGGACGACGTGGTCGCGGACCTCTCGGACGACAGCTGGGAGGCCGACCGGCTCGCCCTGCTGGACCGCAGCCTCGCGCTGTCCGAGCTGCTCACCCGGCGCTCACTGACCCTGCGTACTGACCTGCTGACCGCCTGGAGTCGTTGGTGCACACCGGTCTTCGAGCCGCGCCGGTACGACACCTGGTTCTTCGTCGCTGCCCTGCCGACCGGTCAGCGGGCCCGCGAGGTCGGTGGCGAGGCGGACCACGCCGAGTGGCTCGACGCCGGGACGGCAGCGACCGGTGGCGGTGACGGGACGCTCGCCATGATGCCGCCGACGCTCGTCACGCTCGAGGACGTCGCCCAGGCGCCGGACGTCGCGGCGCTGCTCGCCCGGCAGCGTCAGCTGAGCCTGGTGATGCCGTGGTTGGTGCGCACCGGCGACGGCCTGGCCATCGAGGTCGACCTGGACGGCGAGGGTGGCGGCCGGCCCGGCCCCGCCGGTGGGCTGGAGGACCGGCCGTGACCGGACTGCTCGGAACGCCCTCGGGTGACTGGCACGGCGGTGCGGCGTCGCCCCGCGCGCTGTGCGTGCTGGCGCCGAACCCTTCACCGATGACCCTGGACGGCACCAACACGTGGGTGCTGCACGAACCCGGCGCCTCGACCGCACTGGTGGTGGATCCCGGTCCGGACGACGAGGGCCACCTGCAGGCCGTCCTGACAGCCGTCCGATCGCGTGGCGCGCAGGTCGCGAAGGTGCTGCTCACCCACGCCCACCTGGACCACAGTGCCGGTGCTCGACGCTTCGCCGAGCTCAGCGACGCTCCGGTGCTGGCCCTGGACCCGTTGCAGCGCAGCGGGTCCGAGGGGTTGGGCGAGGGGGACGTCGTCCACGCCGATGACCTCGACGTGCAGGTCGTCGCCACCCCCGGGCACACGAGCGACTCGCTGTCGTTCCTGCTGCCGGCGGACAGTGCGGTGCTGACCGGCGACACCGTGCTGGGACGCGGGACCACCGTCGTCGCCCACCCGGACGGACGGCTCGAGGACTACCTGGAGTCGTTGCAGCGCCTGGGATCCCTGGCCGACTCAGGCGCCGTGCACACCGTGCTGCCCGGGCACGGGCCGGTCCTGGCCGACGCCGGTGCCGTCGTCCGGGCGTACCTCGCGCACCGGCAGAGCCGGCTGGCGCAGGTCAGCGCTGCGCTCGAGGCCGGGGACCGCACGCCTCGTGAGGTCGTCGAGCGGGTCTACGCGGACGTCGACCGGGCCCTGTGGCCGGCCGCCGAGCTGTCCGTGCGGGCCCAGCTGGAGTACCTCAGCGGCCGGAGTTGACCGTGACGTCGTCCATGGCGCCGCCGGCGACTCCCCAGTGGTCCAGGACGCCCAGGTAGGAGCCGTTGCGGTTCAACGCATCCAGCGCCCCGGCGATGGCGTCCCGGATCGCGGGCTGGTTCTTGTTGACCGCCATCCCGTACTGCCCCGGCTCGTACTGGTTCGTCGAGGCGAGCTGGTAGTGCGCCTTGGTGCGCGCGTCCGTGGTCAGGTAGGCGGCCGGTGCGAAGTCGTTCAGCACCGCGACGGCGCGGCCGGTGCGCAGCTGGACGAGGGCGTCCGAGTTGGTCGCGTACGTCGACAGCACGATCGGCACGCCGCCGCAGCTGCGCTGGGACCGCTTGACCAGGTCGACCTGGATCGTCCCCTTCTCCAGCGCGACCTTCTTGCCGCACAGGTCCTTCAGGTCCGTGACGCCCGACGGGTTGCCGCGCTGCACGACGATCGAGGTGCCGGCGCTCAGGTAGTTGACGAAGTCGACCTGCTTCTCGCGCTCGGCGGTGTCGGTCATCGCCGACATCCCGACGTCCAGCTGGCCGTTCTGGACCTCGGGGAGGATGTCCGTGAAGTCGGTCCGGATGAACTCCAGACGCACGCCGAGGACCTGGCCGATGGCGTAGCCCAGGTCGGGTTCCATGCCCACGATGGTGCGCCCGTCCGGACCGAAGAACGACATCGGCGCGTACGACGCGTCCGTGCCGACCCGCAGCACTCCGGCGTCCCGCACGGCCGCCGGCAGCAGGCTGTTCAGTGACCGGTCGAGGGTCGGCTTGACGTTCGAGCCGGCCGTCTTCGCGGTGGGCTGGCTCGTCCCGCAGGCGCTGGCGCACACGGCGACCAGGGCTGCGGCCACGGCCAGCACGGCGGTGCCGGTGCGCCGGCGGCGCGCGGTGGTGGTCATCGGGCAGACCTCTCGTCGGACGAACCGGCGGAGACCGGCTCCCTGTTCTGCAGTGCCGTGGCGACCTGGGTCCAGGGCGCCGGTCGCATCCACAGGAAGCCCTGCGCGCGGTCGCACCCGGCGTCCTGCAGCCAGTCGGCGACGTCCTGGGTCTCGACGCCCTCGGCGGTGACCATGCAGCCCAGGCTGTGGCCCAGTCCGATCACCGAGCCGACGATCGCCCGGTCCTGCTCGTTGTCCGACAGTCCGGCGACGAACGTGCGGTCGATCTTCACCTCGGACACGGCGAGCGAGCGCAGCTGGGACAGGCTGGTGTAGCCGATGCCGAAGTCGTCGACCGAGATCGAGAGCCCCTGGGCGGCCAGCGCGTGCACGACCTCGGCTGCGGCGTCGGCGTCGAACGCCAGTGCCGTCTCGGTGACCTCCAGGTGCAGCCGGTCCGGGTGGACGCCGGACTCGCTGACCAGGCCTCCTACGGTCCGGGCGAAGTCCAGGGAGGAGAGGTTGCGCGCCGAGATGTTCACCGCGACGGTCCAGTCCAGGCCCTGCGCCGTCCACTCCTGCTGGTCGCGCAGCGCGCGGCGCAGCACCCAGGTGGTGAGGGGCTCGATGAGGTCCGAGCGCTCGGCCACCGGCAGGAACTCCGACGGCGGCAGCAGGCCGCGCTCGGGGTGCTGCCAGCGCACCAGCGCCTCGACGCCGTGCACCTCGCCCGAGCCGAGCTCGAGCTTGGGCTGGTAGTGCAGGACGAGCTCGTCGCGCTCGAGCGCGTGCCGCAGCTCGGCCTGGACGACGAGCGAGTGGTTCGGGTGCTGGGCCGAGTCCGGCTCGTAGACGATCACGCCGGTCGGGCCGTGCTTGCCCTGGTACATGGCGGTGTCCGCGTGCTGGATCAGCGACTCCAGGTCGCCCGCGTCGTCCGGGTAGAAGCAGACGCCGAAGCTGGCGACCACGTGCAGGGACACGGTGCCGATGACGATCTCGCGAGCCAGCTCGGTGCGGATCCGGCCGAGCAGGGCCACCGTGGCGGCCCGGTCGGTGTTGCCGGGCAGCACCAGGCCGAACTCGTCGCCGCCTAGCCGCGCGACGGTGTCGTCGGTGCGCAGCTGGTCGCGCAGCCGCTGGGCGACCACCCGCAGCAGCTCGTCGCCGGCGTGGTGGCCGAGGGTGTCGTTGACTTCCTTGAAGTGGTCGAGGTCGACCAGCACCAGCGCGCCGCCGTCACCCTTGCGGCCACGGGCCAGCGCGGCCTCGGCCCGACGGCGGAACATCAGCCGGTTCGGCAGCCCGGTCAGGGCGTCGTGCAGGGCCTGGTGCTCGTGCGCGGCGGCGTGCCGGCGCAGCGCACGGGTGGTCCACCAGGAGATGAGGGCGAGCACGGCGTAGAGGACGACGAGGCCGCCGCCCACCTTCCACACGGTCCGCCGGCCGTCGGCCTCGACCGCCCGGGCGATCTCGCCGTAGGGCAGGTAGACCTCCAGGACGCCGGTCGCCTGGCCGCTGGAGGCGGCGACGATCGGCTGCAGCACCCGCACCGTCACGTCCGTGGCCTGCTCGGGGTCGTCGACCAGCCGGACGTCGACGTGTCCGTGCGCGGCGCGCTGGAACGCCTCGTCCTCGACGGGCACCGCGCCGTCCCGGGAGCCGTCGTCGGAGAACGGCACCGCCCCGTCGAAGCTGCGCAGCCGCAGCCGGGCCACGGAGCCGTTGAAGATGGCGAGGTCGGTGGCGGCCTGCAGCCGTTCCCGTTCGGCCCCGGTGAGTCCGGTGGACAGGTCGGCGCCGCTCAGCGCCGGGGCGACGGCCATCTCCTCGATGACCGCGGCCTGCGCGCGCCCCTGGTCACGACCGCGGGCCGCGCCCTGGTCCTGGTACCCGTGCAGCAGGGCCGCGCCGAGCACGGCGAGGGGGACGAAGCTGGCGATCGCGTAGACGACGAACAGGCGTGAGCCCGCGCGTTGACGCCGTCCGATCTGCATGACGACCTATCGGCAGCGCGACCGCGGACATGAACGATCTTCTCGAACGATCCAACGGTCGGCGCAGCGCACCGGCCGCCGCGCGTGGCTACCGCGCCCGGCGCTTCAACCGCTCGATGTCGAGCAGGACGACGGCCCGGGCCTCGAGCCGCAACCAGCCGCGGGTGGCGAAGTCGGCCAGCGCCTTGTTGACCGTCTCGCGGGAGGCGCCGACCAGCTGGGCCAGCTCCTCCTGGGTGAGCTCGTGCGCGACCAGGATGCCGTCGTCCGCGGGACGCCCGAAGCGGGTCGACAGGTCCAGCAGGGCCTTGGCGACGCGGCCGGGCACGTCGGTGAAGACGAGGTCGGCGAGGGTCTCGTTGGTGCGGCGCAGGCGACGGGCCAGCGCCCGGAGCAGGGTCTGGGCCACCTCGGGGTGCTGCAGCAGCCACGGTTCGAAGGCGTCGTTGCCCAAGCCGATCAGCCGGCTGTCGCCCACGGAGGTCGCGGTGGCCGTGCGAGGGCCGGGGTCGAACAGGCTGAGCTCGCCGAACATCTCGCCCGGCCCGAGGATCGCCAGCAGGTTCTCGCGGCCGTCGTTGCTGGTCCGGCCGAGCTTGATCTTGCCCTCGACGATGACGTACAGCTTGTCGCCCCGCTCACCCTCGTCGAAGAGGGTCTCGGAACGGCCCAGGGCGACCTCGACCATGGACTCCCGCAGCGAGGCGGCCGCCTGCTCGTCAAGCGCCGCGAACAGCGGTGCGCTGCGCACGATGTCGTCGTCCACGATCTCTCCTTCGCACGGCACGTAACGAAGGCAGTCTGCCTTACTGTGACGTGCGACACGAACCGCGGGCGGGTCGGGGCGGTGAGGGCTCGTCAGCCGGCCAGGCAGCGGGTCGGGTCGACGGCCAGCTGGGCGACCAGGGCGTCGGTCACGGCATCGAGCCGGGAGCGGGCGACGTCGGACTCGTCGTGCAGCGTGCGACTCGTCCGGGACAGCGCCTGCAGCAGCTCGGGGCCGGCGACCGTGCCGAGCTCGAGCGCCTCGCGCACCACGGGCTCCAGCCGGTCCACGCCCTCGGCCAGTCCGGTCATCCGTGCGACCTCGAGGTCGGACCGGGCGACGACCAGCCGGCGCAGCCAGGACAGGTTCGCCACGTGTTCGACGAGCAGCCGACGTTCACTTCGCAGGTCGTCGAGGGAGTGCAGGGATGGGTCGGTCACAGCAGGGTTCTCGTCGCCGGCTGGGCTCGCTTGAGCCGGGAGCGGCGGCACTCACCCTTCCGGATCATCGGACGGCGCTGTCAGCATCGCCACGTACGCTGGGTCCGTGCCTGCCGCCCTCGCCGACCCCTCGCCGGTCGCCCTGACCCGCCGGGCGCGGCGCATGTACCGCGACCTGCACGACCTGTACCCGTATGCCCACTGCGAGCTGGATTTCGAGTCGCCGCTGCAGCTCCTGGTGGCCACGGTGCTGTCGGCGCAGACCACCGACGTGATGGTGAACAAGGTCACACCGACCCTGTTCGCGCGGTACCCGGACGCCGCCGCGCTGGCCGGTGCGGACCGCGTCGAGATGGAGGAGCTGCTCAAGCCGACCGGCTTCTTCCGGGCCAAGACGAACTCCGTGATGAAGCTCGGCGCCGCCCTGGTCGAGCGGTTCGACGGTGAGGTGCCGCCGCGGCTGGCCGATCTGGTCACCTTGCCCGGAGTAGGTCGAAAGACCGCGAACGTGGTGCTGGGCAACGCTTTCGGCATCCCGGGCATCACCGTGGACACGCACTTCGGGCGACTCGTCCGCCGTTTCGGCTGGACGGCGGAGTCGGACCCCGTCAAGGTCGAGCACCAGGTGGGTGCCCTGTTCCCGCGCAAGGACTGGACGATGCTGTCCCACGTCCTGATCTTTCACGGCCGCCGGACCTGCCATGCCAAGAAGCCCGCCTGCGGCGCCTGCCCGATCGCGCGGCTCTGCCCCTCCTACGGCGACGGCGAGACCGACCCGGTCAAGGCGCGCAAGCTGCTCAAGTACGAGCGCGCCGCCGAGGCGTCGGCGTGAGCGCCGTCGTCCTCGCGGCGGACTGGCTCGAGCGGCTGGCCGCGGTGCCGGCGTCGGCGCGCCCCGAGGACCTGTCCCGGTTCCTGCCGCCGGAGGACGGGGGCCGCCCGTCCGCCGTCCTGATGCTGTTCGGCGTCGACGACGAGGGCCGCCCTGACGTCCTGCTCACCCAGCGCGCCGACTCGCTGCGCTCGCACCCCGGCCAGGTGTCGTTCCCGGGCGGCTCGCTCGACCCCACGGACGCTGGGCCGGCCGAGTGCGCCGTCCGTGAAGCGGTGGAGGAGACCGGCCTGCATGCCGACGGGGTGGAGGTGCTCGGTGAGCTGCCCGCCCTCTTCCTGCCGCCCAGCGGGTTCGTCGTCACGCCCGTGCTGGCGTACTGGCGGACGTCGTCCCCGGTGTCCGCGGTCGACGAGGCCGAGGTGGCGCGGGTGGTCCGGGTGCCCCTCGTCGAGCTGCTCGACCCGGCCAACCGGGTCACCACCCGGCACCCGAGCGGCTTTGTCGGCCCGGCCTTCACGGTGCGCGGCCTGTTCGTCTGGGGTTTCACGGCCGGCCTGCTCGCCCGGGTGCTCGCCCTCGCTGGGCTGGAGCACCCGTGGGACCGCCGGCGCGTCGTCGACCTGCCCCCGGACGTGCTGGCGCTGCTCCCGTGATCGACGTCCTCCTGGCGGTCGTGCTGATCGCCTACGCCTTCGCCGGGTACCGCCACGGCGCGCTCGTCGGGTTCTGCTCGCTGGCCGGCTTCGTCGGGGGCGCCGTCCTCGCGATGTGGGCGCTGCCGCAGCTGCTCGACCGGTCGTTCACGTCGGCGTCCCAGACCAGCCGGGCGCTGCTGCTGCTCGTCGGCGTCGTGCTCGCGGCGGTCCTCGGCCAGGCCGTGGGCTCGGCCATCGGCGCCCGCCTGCGCAACCAGGTGACGGCGGCGCCGGCCCGCAAGGTCGACTCCGCGCTCGGCGCGGTGGCCAGCGTGCTCGCTGTGGCACTGCTGGTGTCGCTGATCGCAGGGGCCGTTCGAGGCGGCCCGTCGGAGCAGCTGTCCCGGGCGGTCGGTCGCTCGCACATCGTCGCGGCGATCGACGGGGTGGTGCCGTCGCAGACCGGGCGGGTCTTCGCCGGCTTCCGGTCGCTGCTGGACGCCGAGGGCTTCCCCCGGGTGTTCGAGGGGCTCGGGCCGGAGCTGATCCGTCCGGTGCAGCCGCCGGACGCGACGGCTGGTCAGACGGCCGGCGTGCGTCGGGCGGCCCGCAGTGTCGTGAAGATCACCGGTGACGCCCAGGCGTGCTCGCGGTCGCAGGAGGGCAGCGGCTGGGTGCTGGCCGACGACGTGGTGGTGACCAACGCGCACGTGGTGGCCGGCGTCCGGCGTCCGACCGTGCAGGTCGGTGGGGTCGGGGCCCGGCGGCAGGCCACCGTCGTCGTGTTCGACCCGGTGCGCGACCTCGCCGTGCTCGACGTTCCCGGGCTGGATGCGCCGGCCTTGCCGCGGGGCGACGACCTGGATCGCGGCGCGACGGCTGTGGTGGCGGGCTTCCCGCTGAACGGTCCGTTCCGGCTGGACGCGGCCCGGGTGCGCGACGTGATCACCGCCCGCGGTGAGGACATCTACGGCCGGAAGACCTCGGTGCGCGAGGTCTACTCGCTCTACGCGCGGGTGCAGCCGGGCAACTCCGGCGGTCCGCTGCTGGACCCGCAGGGCCGCGTCGTCGGCACTGTCTTCGCCAAGAGCCTCGACGACGACCGCACCGGCTACGCGCTGACGATGAAGGAGTCCCGGGCCGTCCTGGCCCGCGGCCTGGTCGCGACCCGGCCGGTGTCGACGGGCGACTGCGCCGCCGGCTGAGAGGCCCGACCCGGCGCGCCCAGACCAGAGAACCGGGGCACCCGAGGGACCTCACGTGCCCCACTTCTCTGCATTCGACGGGACGCACTCATCTCGGGTGATCCGGGAGCAGCTCAGCTGCTGGGCAGGCGAGCCAGCCAGTCCAGCAGAGCCGCGTTGACCTCGGCCGGGCGCTCCTCGGGCAGGAAGTGTCCGGCGTCGTCGTCCTCGTGGTACTCGTAGCCGCCGGTCGCCCACTTCGCCGACCGCCGGGCCGTCTCGGCCAGGACGGCGGGGTCGCGGGCGCCCTGCAGGTGCAGGACCGGGACGTCGATGGGCCGGTCGATCCGCTCGACGAACGCCCGCCCGTCCCGGCGCCAGGTGGACCGCACCGCCCAGCGGTAGTACTCCATCGCCGAGTGAGCCACGAACGGCACGCGCATGGCGTCGGTGTACGCCGCCACGATGGCGTCGGCCTCCTCGCCGTGGCCTGGCCACGACGTGCCGGACCCCCTGCGCAGCAACGCCTCCACCGCGCCGGCGCGCACGAGCTGGCGCTCCGGGCGGATCGGCACCTGGAACCCCCACACGTAGCGGCTCGCGGCGGCCTGGCTGCGGTGCCCGCCGGCCCCGCGGCGCATCGCCACCGGGTGCGCCATCGAGATCGCCGCGACGGCCCGAGTCACCTCTGGTTCGAGTGCGGGCATCGACCAGCTGATCCAGCCGCCCCAGTCGTGCCCGACGACCACGGCGTCGGAGGCCCCGAGCGAGCGGATCACCGCGGCGACGTCCGTGGCCAAGTTGGGGGTGTCGTACCCGCGGGGCGGCTTGTCGGAGGCCCCGTAGCCGCGCAGGTCCATGGCCACCGCGCGATACCCGGCGTCGGCCAGTGCCGTCAGCTGGTGCCGCCAGCACCACCACATCTGCGGGAACCCGTGCAGCAGCAGGACGAGCGGCCCGGACCCGGCCTCCGCCACGTGGAACCGGGCCCCGTTGGCCGAGACGAACCGGTGCCGCCACGGACCGTCGTGCAGGACGTGCGTGGCGTCGACGCTGGTCACTCCGCTGGCGCGTCGGCGCCCTTGAGCGCCTCGACCGTCTCGCGCGTCGTCCGGATCGTGCGCTCGGGTGGCCCGACCCGACGCACCTTCGCGCGCCCGACGAGCACCAGCACCACCCCGACGAGCAGCAGCACGACGGCCACGATGAGGAACGCCAGCCACGGCGCGAGGCCGGCGGCGACCAGGCCGTAGGCGGCGGCGATCAGCAGCAGGATGAGGGCGAGGAAGGCGAAGACGGCCGCGACGACGAACATCGCGGCGCCGGTGGCGGCGGCCTGCACGTCGGCCTTGATCTCGGCCTTCGCCAGGGCCACCTCGGAGCGCAGGATCCGCGACAGGTCGTGCGAGGCATCGGCGACGAGCTGGCCGAGGCTGCGCTCGGCGGGCGGCTCGATCGGCAGCCCGTCGGGGAGAGCGTTCTTCAGCGCGTTCGCGGGCGTGGTCCCGGTGTCGCTCATGGCTGGTTCCTCCTGGGCGGTCGGTCCTGGCGCGAGCCTACGGGGTGGGCGGCCCCAGCGCTCAGCCGCGGCCGGGCTGGTAGACGTCCGGGACGCCGTCCCCGTCGTCGTCCCGGGAGTCTCGTTCGGCGATCGTGCGGTAGGCGCGCTCACGTCGACGCAGCACCACCGCGGCGAGCAGGGCGGCCAGCACCGAGGCGATCAGCACACCGAGCTTGACGTGCGCGTGCCGGGCCGGGTCGTCCTCGAACGCGAGCTCACCGACCAGGAGGCTCACGGTGAAGCCGATCCCGCCGAGCAGCGACAGCCCCAGGACGTCGCCCCAGGCCAGGTCGTCGTCCAGCTGCGCGCGGGTCAGCCGTGCGGTGAGGAACGTCCCACCGAAGACCCCGACGAGCTTGCCCGCGACCAGGGCGACGACGACGGCCCAGGTCACCCGGTCGCTGACGGCGTCCCCGAGGCCGCCGCCGACCAGCGTCACCCCCGAGGCCAGCAGGGCGAACACGGGCACGCAGAACCCGGCCGACAGGGGTCGGATCGCATGCTCCACGTGCTCGGCGCGGGAGTCGCTGTCGCCCTCGTGGGGTCGCACGGGGACGGTGAAGGCCAGCGCCATGCCGGCGACCGTCGCGTGCACGCCGGACGCATGCACCATCGTCCAGGTGGCCAGGCCAAGGGGCACGAGCAGCCACCACGGCGCGACCCGGCGTCGCGCCACCAGCCAGAAGGCGACGAGCGGCACCGCAGAGCCCAGCAGCAGCAACGGTTTCAGGTCGTCGGTGTAGAAGACGGCGATGATCGTGATGGCGATCAGGTCGTCGACGACGGCCAGGGTGAGCAGGAACGAGCGCAGCGCGGAGGGCAGGTGCGAGCCGAGCACCGCCAGCGCTGCGAGGGCGAACGCGATGTCCGTCGCCGTGGGCACGGCCCACCCACGCCCGGCTCCGTCGACGCCCGCCACGACGGCCAGGTAGAACAGGGCCGGGACGACCACCCCGCAGATCGCGGCGACGACGGGCAGGATCGCGCGCTGGACGTCGCTCAGGTCGCCGACCACCAGCTCCCGCTTGAGCTCGAGACCGGCCACCAGGAAGAACACGGCGAGCAGGCCGTCGGAGGCCCAGTGCGCCAACGAGATGTGCAGGTCCAGGGCCTCGGGGCCGATCTTGAACGTCTGCACGCGCAGGTAGCCGTCGCGCCACGGCGAGTTCGCCCAGACCATGGCGATGACGGCCGCCGCCAGCAGGAGCATGCCGCCGACCGTCTCGGCGCGCAGCGCGTCAGCGACGAACCGGGCCTCGGGCCAGCTGCTCGGTCGGGTCAGGAACCGTCGCGGAGCAGGCGAGCTCATGTCGTCTCCCAGTCCAGGGTGCGCTGGACGGCCTTCGCCCACTGGCCGAGCAGCCGCTGCCGCTCGTCGTCCGGCATCTGCGGCGTCCACCGCTTGTCCTCGGCCCAGTTGGCGACCAGCTCGGCGGCGCTGTCCCAGAACCCGACCGCGAGCCCGGCGGCGTACGCCGCGCCCAGCGCCGTGGTCTCGGCGACCACGGGCCGCACGACGTCGACGCCGAGCAGGTCGGCCTGGAACTGCATGAGCAGCTCGTTGGCCACCATCCCGCCGTCCACCTTGAGCTCACTGAGCTGCACGCCGGAGTCGGCGGCCATCGCCTCGATGACCTCCTGCGACTGGAACGCCGCGGCCTCCAGCGCCGCGCGGGCCAGGTGCCCGCGGTCGACGAAGCGGGTGAGGCCGACGATCGCGCCGCGGGCGTCCGAGCGCCAGTGCGGGGCGAAGAGCCCGCTGAACGCGGGGACGACGTACGCCCCGCCGTTGTCGTCCACGGTGCGCGCGAGCGGCTCGATCTCCTCCGCCGAGGCGATGAGCCCCAGGTTGTCGCGCAGCCACTGCACGAGTGACCCGGTGACGGCGACCGAGCCCTCGAGCGCGTAGACCGCGGGCTCGTCACCGATCCGGTAGCAGACGGTGGTGAGCAGCCCGTGCTCGCTGACGACCGGCTCGGTGCCGGTGTTGAGGAGCACGAAGTTGCCGGTGCCGTAGGTGTTCTTGGCCATGCCGGGCTCGAAGCAGACCTGGCCGAACGTGGCCGCGTGCTGGTCACCGAGGATGCCCGCGATCGGCACCCCGGCGAGCACGCCGCCCTCGCGGACGGTGCCGTACACCTCGGACGACGAGCGGATCTGCGGCAGCATCGCGAGCGGGACGCCGAGGTCGGCAGCGATCTCCTCGTCCCACGCCAAGGTGCGCAGGTCCATCAGCAGGGTGCGCGACGCGTTCGTCACGTCGGTGACGTGCAGCCCGCCGTCCGGGCCGCCGGTCATGTTCCAGACCAGCCACGAGTCCATCGTGCCGAACGCGAGCTCGCCGGCCTCGGCGCGCTGCCGGGCGCCGTCCACGTGGTCCAGGATCCAGGCGATCTTCGGTCCGGCGAAGTAGGTGGCCAGCGGCAGGCCGGTGCGCTCTCGGTAGCGGTCCGGGCCGCCGTCCTCGCCGAGCCGGCGGCAGATCGCCTCCGTGCGGGTGTCCTGCCAGACGATCGCCGGGTGGATGGGCTGGCCGGTCGTGCGGTCCCAGACGAGCGTCGTCTCGCGCTGGTTGGTGATGCCGACGGCCGCGATGTCGTGCGGCTTCAGGTCGGCCCGGGCGAGCGCGCCGGCGCAGACCTCGCGGGTGTTCTCCCAGATCTCCGTGGCGTCGTGCTCGACCCAGCCGGCGCGCGGCAGGATCTGCCGGTGCTCGAGCTGGTGGCCGGCGACCACCCGACCGCCGTGGTCGACGACGAGGCATCGCGTGCTCGTCGTTCCCTGGTCGATCGCCGCGACGTACATGAGCAGACCATAATCGAGTCATGGCCCCTGCTCTCGCGACGACCACGATGCGTCTTGGCCCGGCCGAGCGCCGGGAGGCCTGGGACGAGCTGGGAGCGCGCGAGCTCGACGTCCTGGTCGTCGGCGGTGGGGTCACCGGGGCCGGGGTGGCGCTGGACGCCGCCACCCGTGGCCTGCGCACCGGCCTGGTCGAGGCCCGGGACTTCGCCAGCGGGACGTCGTCCCGCTCGAGCAAGCTGTTCCACGGCGGGCTGCGGTACCTCGAGCAGCTGAACTTCCGGCTCGTGGCCGAGGCGTTGCGCGAGCGCGAGCTGATGCTGACCCGGATCGCGCCGCACCTGGTGCGTCCCGTGCCGTTCCTGTACCCGCTGTCGCACCGCGGCTGGGAACGCCCGTACGTCGCGGCCGGGCTGACCCTGTACGACCAGATGGGCGGTGCACGGTCGGTCCCGCGGCAGAAGCACCTGTCCAGATCCGGTGCGCTGAAACGCTTTCCGGGGCTGCGGCGGGACGCGCTGGTCGGTGCGGTGCAGTACTACGACGCCCAGGCGGACGACGCCCGGCACACGCTCACGGTGGCGCGCACGGCGTTCCACTACGGCGCGCAGGTGCGGTCGTCGACCGAGGTGGTCGAGCTGGTGCGCGAGGCCGACCGCGTGGTCGGCGCCGTCGTCCGGGACGTCGAGACCGGTGCCACGCAACGGATCCGGTCCAAGGTCGTGGTGAACGCGACCGGCGTGTGGACCGACGACCTGCAACGGATGTCCGGTGGCCGCGGGCGGTTCCGGGTGCGGGCCAGCAAGGGCGTGCACATCGTGGTCCCGCGTGACCGGATCGCCGGTGAGGTCGGCCTGATCCTGCGCACCGAGCGCAGCGTGCTGTTCGTCATCCCGTGGGGCCAGCACTGGATCGTCGGCACCACCGACACGGACTGGCAGTTCGACCTGGCGCACCCGGCGGCGACCTCCACCGACCTGGACTTCATCCTCGACACCGTCAACACCGTGCTGTCGATCCCGTTGTCCCGCAAGGACATCCTGGGCGTGTACGCCGGCCTGCGACCCCTGCTGGCCGGCGAGGACGAGGACTCCAGCCAGCTGTCCCGCGAGCACGCGGTGGCCCGCCCCCAGCCGGGGCTCATCTCGATCGCGGGCGGCAAGTACACGACGTACCGGGTGATGGCGGCCGATGCGGTGGACGCGGCCGCGGTCGACCTCGGCCCGCTGCGCCCGTCGGTGACGGAGCACGTGCCGCTGGTCGGCGCCGAGGGGTACGCCGCGATGGTGAACCTCGCTCCCGAGCTGGGCCGCGAGACGGGGCTGCCGCCGTGGCGGATCGAGCACCTGCTGGGTCGCTACGGCTCGCTGCTGGGCGAGGTGCTCTCGCTCGCGGACGACGACCCGACCCTGCTCGAGCCGGTGCCGGCCGCCCAGGAGTACCTGCGGGCCGAGCTGCGGTACGGCGCTACCCACGAGGGGGCGCTGCACCTGGACGACCTGCTGGCCCGGCGGACCCGGATGTCGATCGAGACCCGGCACCGCGGCGTGGACGCCGCCCGCGAGGCCGCCGAGCTGGTGGCCGACGTGCTCGGTTGGGACGAGAGCGCGATCGCGGCCGAGGTCGACAGCTACACCGAGCGGGTCGCGGCCGAGCGCCGCTCGCAGGACCTGCCCGACGACTCGGCCAGCGACTCCGCCCGGCGCGAGGCGCATGAGGTGCGGCCCGGCCTGCGGCAGGTCACGGCCACCCGCTGACTCTGCGCAGCGTCTGGGGGTGCGCAAAGGGCGGGTGGCTGGTGAGGTAGAGGTCGGACCAACGAGAGGAGCACGTCATGAAGGGCAAGCTGTTGCTGGCGACGGGGGTCGCCGTCGGGTACGTGCTGGGGTCCCGGTCCGGCCGCCGGAGCTACGAGGAGCTCAAGGGCCAGGCCAAGGACTTCTGGGACAGCCCCACCGTGCAGGAGCAGGTCGAGCAGGCCAAGGCCTTCGCCCGCGAGCAGGCGCCGGTGGTGCAGGAGCAGCTGACCGCGGCGGCCAAGCGGGCCGTGGACCGGGCGACCTCCTCCTAGGCCCCGCTGCCCCCGGCGGCCTCGTCCGCGTCCCTCGACCACGAGAGGGTGGCGAGGGTCGCGATCACGTTCTCCTCGGCGGCGGCCTTGTCGATGCCGAGCGTGCTGAGCGGGCCGTCGCCGTCCTCGTTCTCCAGCAGGGCCAGCAGGACGTGCTCGGTTCCGACGTAGTTGTGCCCGAGCCGCAGCGCCTCCCGGAACGTCAGCTCGAGGGCCTTCTTCGCGGTCACGTCGTAGGGAATGAGCACCGGGACGTCGTCGACGGCCGCGGGCAGGACGACCCGCACGGCCTCGCGTACCTGCTCCGTCGAGACGCCCTGGGCGACCACGGCCAGGACGCCGAGGCCCTCCGGCTCGGCCAGCAGGCCCAGGGTGAGGTGCGCCGCGCCGACCCGGTCGTTGCCCGCCCCCCGCGCCTCGTTCTGGGCTGCCGCCACCACGTTGCGCGCCCGGTCGGTGAACCGGGTGAACCCCTGGCTGGGGTCGAGGTCAGGTTCGCCGGACTCCTTGGGCACGAAGCGCTTCTGCGCCGCCTGCTTGGTGACGCCCATGCTGCGACCGATGTCGGTCCACGACGCACCGGAGCGGCGGGCCTGGTCCACGAAGTGGCCGATGAGGTGGTCGGCGACCTCGCCGAGGTGGTCGGCGGCCAGCACGGCGTCGGTCAGCTGGTCGAGGGCGTCGGAGTGGACCTTGGTGATGGCCTCGATCAGGTCGTCGAGGCGGATCTGGCCGGTCAGCGGCACGGAGCTCGTCATGCCGTCAACCCTAGGTTGACGCCGGCGGGACGTCAACCCAGGGTTGACGATCAGGCGTCGATGGTGGACATGTCCGGGTAGCGCTCGCCCTGCGCGGCATCCTTCGGGAACGCCCGCTCGATGCGCGCCAGGTCGTCACCGGTCAGCTCCACGGAGTCGGCCCCGACGTTCTCCTCGAGGCGGTTCACCCGCCGGGTGCCCGGGATCGGGACGACGTCCGGGCCCTGCGCGAGCACCCACGCCAGGGCGAGCTGGGCCGGCGTCGCGCCCTTGCCCTCGGCGATCTCGCGGACCGCCTCGACGAGCGCCAGGTTGTGCTCCAGCGCGTCGCCGACGAAGCGGGGGTTGTGCCGCCGGAAGTCGCTCGCGTCCAGCTGGTCCGCCGACGTGATCGCCCCGGTCAGGAAGCCACGACCCAACGGGGAGTAAGGGACCAGGCCGATGCCGAGCTCGCGCAGGGTCGGCAGGATCTGCGACTCGACGTGCCTGGTCCACAGTGAGTACTCGGTCTGCAGGGCGGTGATCGGGTGCACGGCGTGCGCGCGCCGGATGGTCTCGGCCGAGGCCTCGGACAGCCCCAGCCGGCGCACCTTGCCCGCCTGGACGAGCTCGGCCATCGCGCCGACGGTCTCCTCGATGGGAGTGCTCTTGTCGACCCGGTGCTGGTAGTAGAGGTCGACGTGGTCCACACCGAGCCGTTGCAGGCTGGCGTCGCACGCCTGGCGGACGTAGTCCGGTGAGCCGTCCACCCAGCGCTTGGTGGGGTCCTCCGCGTCGCGCACGTTGCCGAACTTGGTGGCCAGCACGACCCGGTCGCGGTGCGGTGCCAGGACCCGACCGACCAGCTGCTCGTTCGTGAACGGGCCGTACATGTCGGCCGTGTCGAAGAACGTGACGCCGAGGTCGACCGCTCGCTCGAGGGTGCGCACCGCCTCGGGCTCGTCGGTCGTGCCGTAGAACTCGGACATGCCCATGCAGCCGAGGCCGAGCGCCGACACGGTCAGGTCGCTGCCGTGCGCCGCGTCGCCGAGCGTGCGGGTGGTCAGGGAGTGGTTGCTCATGTCTCCACCCAACGCCTTTGAGCGCGCTCGAAGTCAAGCGGTGGCGCGAACCGGAGCCCCGGGCTGGTCGATCCGGTCCTGGTAGATGCCGATCTTCGCGTCGATGGCGCCCAGGTGGGAGGTGACCTCGGCCAGCTGGGCCAGGACCCGGTCGCGGTGCGCTCGCAGCAGCGCCAGTCGTTCGGACTCGTTGCCGTCGCCGGCCCGCACCAGCTCGGTGTACGCCTTGACCTCGCGGATCGGCATCCCGGTGGCCCGCAGCCGGGTGACCAGCTCGATCCAGCGGACGTCGTAGGCGCCGTACGCGCGGTGCCCGGACGACGTGCGCGGAACCGGTCGCAGGAGGAGCCCGTCGCGCTCGTAGTAGCGAAGGGTGTGCGCGGTCAGGCCGCAGTGCTCGGCGACCTCGGCGATGGTCTGGCTGGTCATCTGGGCAGTATGCGCTTCGAGTCCGCTCCAGCACGATTCAGGGTAGACACCACGGAATCCGGTGAAGTCGGGCTGAATCGGGCTCGCCCTGACTAGGGTGACCGCCGTGACGCTCCTCGCCGACGAGATGACCCACGATCCTGGGCTGCGCCGTCCGGACCGGCCGACCTGGCTCGTGCTGCCCGTCGCGGCCGTGCTGTGGTGGTCCGTGGGCTTCCTGCCGTGGCTCGTCGCGGGGGCGAGCGGCCGGTCCGGCGCCGACCTGTTGGACGGGCTCGCCGTCGCCGGCCGCACACCGCTGCCGCTGGACACCCCGCACCTGACTGTCCTCGTGGTCGGGGGCGTTGTCGGTGGCATCGTCGCCGGACTGTGCGGGTGGTTGGTGCCGCGGCGTGGCCTGGCGCTGCTCGCGACGTCGGGCGGCGTTCTGGTCGGCGTGGTCGCGACCCTGTCAGTGTCCCGGCGGCTGGTGGTCGAGACGGCTCCGCCCGGCGCCTTCGTCGCTGACGCGCGGGTGGTGACCGGGCTGTCGGCCGTGGTCGTGGGGGCCGCGCTGGCCGGCTGGGTGATCGGCGCCGTCGGCACGAGTGGACGGCTGGGTCTCGCACTCGCGCTGTCCTTGCTCGCCGGGTTGTCACCGAGCTGGGTCGCCGGCCTGGCCGCCGCCCTCGGCCACGACCAGCTGCCGTGGCGGGCCACGACCTGGGGCACGGCCGCGCTCGTCGCGGTCGCCTTCGTGGTCGCCGGCTCGCAACCCTGGTACCGCCTGCTCTGGTGGCCGGTCTGCGCCGCGGCCGCCTACGCCGTGGCGCCACCCGTCACCGGCCTGGTGAACCTCCCGGAGCACCCGCGGGCGGGGGAGGCGGTCACCGACCTGGTCCAGCAGTTCTGGGACGTGACGAAGGCCGCGGCCGACCCTGCTCTGCGTCCGTGGCTGCCCTGGGTCGTCGCCGTCGGGGTCGCCGTCGCGACGACCCTGCTGCTCGAGCTGACCCGGCGGCGTCCGACGGACTCCTGACGCCGCCCGGCCGGAGTCAGTCCTCGCTCGACCCCGTCATCCCGGACTTGATCAGGTCCATCACGGTGTTGTCCGCCAGTGTGGTGACGTCGCCGACCTCGCGGTTCTCCGCGACGTCCTTGAGCAGCCGGCGCATGATCTTGCCCGAGCGCGTCTTGGGCAGCTCGGCGACGACCATGATCTGGCGCGGCTTGGCGATCGGGCCGATCTCCTGCGCGACGTGGTTGCGCAGCTCGGTGACGATGTCATCGCCCTGCTCCGCGTTGCCGCGCAGGATCACGAACGCGCAGACCGCCTGACCGGTGGTGTCGTCGGCGGCCCCCACGACCGCGGCCTCGGCGACCTTCGGGTGCGACACCAGGGCCGACTCGATCTCCGTCGTGGACAGCCGGTGGCCCGAGATGTTCATGACGTCGTCCACCCGGCCGAGCAGCCACAGGTCCCCGTCGTCGTCCTTCTTGGCGCCGTCCCCGGCGAAGTACATGTGCTCGAAGCGCGACCAGTACGTCTCCTTGTACCGCTCGTCGTCACCCCAGATCCCGCGCAGCATCGACGGCCACGGCTCGGTCAGCACCAGGTAGCCGCCACTGCCGTTGGGCACCGGGTGCCCCTCGTCGTCCAGGACGTCGGCGCTGATCCCGGGCAGCGGCACCTGCGCCGAGCCGGGCTTGGCGGTCGTGACGCCGGGCAGCGGGCTGATCATGATCGCGCCCGTCTCGGTCTGCCACCAGGTGTCCACCACCGGCGTGCGGTCGCCGCCGATGACCCGGCGGTACCAGACCCACGCCTCGGGGTTGATCGGCTCACCGACGCTGCCCAGGACCCGCAGCGAGGTCAGGTCGTGCTCGGCCGGGATCTGCTCGCCCCACTTCATGAAGGTGCGGATCGCCGTCGGCGCCGTGTAGAGGATGCTCACGCCGTACTTGGCGACGATCTCCCACCAGCGACCCTGGTGCGGCGTGTCCGGCGTCCCCTCGTAGATCACCTGGGTCGCGCCGTTGCTCAGCGGGCCGTAGACGATGTAGCTGTGGCCGGTGACCCAGCCGATGTCGGCCGTGCACCAGTAGACGTCCGTCTCGGGCTTCAGGTCGAAGACGTTGCGGTGGGTGTACGTGGCCTGGGTCAGGTAGCCACCGCTGGTGTGCAGGATGCCCTTCGGCTTCCCGGTCGTGCCTGAGGTGTAGAGGATGAACAGCGGGTGCTCGGCGTCCATCGGCTGCGCCTCGTGCTCGGCGCTCGCGGAGTCGACCACGTCGTGCCACCACACGTCGCGCCCGTCGGTCCACTCGACGTCCTGACCGGTGCGCCGGACGACGAGCACGTGCTCGACGCTCTCCGAGCCCTTGGCGAGGGCACCGTCCACGGCCGGCTTGAGCGCCGCGGGCTTGCCGCGCCGGTAGCCGCCGTCGCTGGTGATGACGAGCTTGGCCTGGGCGTCCTCGATCCGGCTGTGCAGCGCCTCCGCGCTGAAGCCGCCGAACACGACGCTGTGCGGCGCGCCGATCCGGGCGCAGGCCAGCATCGAGATCACGGCCTCGGGGATCATCGGCAGGTAGATCGCGACCCGGTCGCCCTCGCCGACGCCGAGGTCGGTGAGCGCGTTGGCGGCCTGCTTGACCGCCGCGGTCAGCTCGGCGTAGGTGAGGGTGCGGGTGTCGCCGGGCTCACCCTCGAAGTGCAGCGCGACCCGGTCGCCGTGCCCGGCCTCGACGTGCCGGTCGGTGCAGTTGTAGGCGACGTTGAGCTCGCCGCCGACGAACCACTTCGCGAAGGGCGCGTTGGACCAGTCGAGGGTCTGGGTGAAGTCGGTGCTCCAGCTGAGCAGCTCGCGGGCCTGCTCGGCCCAGAAGCCCTCGCGGTCGGCGGCGGCCCGGTCGTACAGCTCGCTGGTGGCCACGGCCTGGGCGCTGAACTCCTCGCTCGGCGGGAACCGGCGGTCCTCGCGGCTGAGGTTCTCCAGGCTGGTGCTCGGGGTCTCGCTCGACATGGGGGCATCCTCCGCGCGCGTGGTCGTCGTCGTCCGCGTCCGACCCTAGCCAGCGGCTCCGGCGTCCGACAGGGGCGCCTGGGTCAGCGGTCGCTCTCAGTCGCCCAACGGCTGCTCTGGTGCGCGGCTTGCTCACCCAGAGCCGCTCCCGGGGCTTCCGGGAGCGGCCTGGGGTGAGCAGAGCGGCCTGGGGTGAGCAACCCCGGGTCGGTCAGGGCAGGAAGTAGTTCGGGTTCGGCAGCTTGAAGGTGCGGTCGGCGTACCCGCCCTTGAGGTCGCTGTACTGGTCGCCGAAGTTCGCGACGATGTCGTAGCCGAGCGACTCGATGTGCGCCCGGGTCGCGGACTTGTAGTGGATCGTCGTGCACTTGCCGTCCGGGTCGTTCACGCAGGCGGTCTTCAGGTAGCCCGGGTAGTCGGCCACGGCCGGCTTGGTGAACAGGCCGTCCTCGCCGTTCGGCAACGTGGTCGGGGCGGGGTAGCCCGCGTCCACGCCCACGCCGTCCGAGGTCAGGTTGCCGAGCGTCGCGGCCTCCTGGGTGGTCGGGCGTCCGGTCAGGTAGAAGACCGCGTACCCGTGGTCGGCGGCGTACTTCACCAGGCCGACCATGCCCGGCACGGCGGGGAACTTCTGGCCGTTCACGTAGTCGGCGTTCGTGGTCGGGTTGTACGCCCAGTTGCTGACGATCTCGTAGTTCCAGGTCGCCAGGGTGGTGTCGTCGACGTCCAGCAGGATCGCCTTCCTGGCGTGCGACGTCGACGCCTTGCCGTGCGGTCCGTGCTGGCCCCCGGACAGGTAGCGCGTGCCGGACTTGGCCACGCCGGTGGCCTCCTTGGCGTAGTTGCCGTCCGCGGCGAAGACGCCGGTGCCCAGCGGGTCGCCGTAGTAGTTGCGGATCTGCTGGCGCAGCACGTCGATGTTCGTGATCTGCGCTTCGGAGCGCGGCGTGAAGGTGGTGATCGCGGGGGAGGGCGTGTCGGCGAGCGCCACTCCGCCGCCGACCAGGCCCAGCGCGAGTGCGCCGGCCAGAGCCGTCATCCGTAGCCGTCGGGTCATCAGGGAGCCTCCGTGGTTCTCAGGGTGGATAGCCGGACTATATGACTGCTGTCCGTTTTCGCCACTCAGGCCGCTCCCGGGACGTCGGGGAGCGGCCTGAGTGGCGGAAACCGGCCCGAGTGGCGGAACCGGGTTGTGCGGGTGGGGCTAGTGGATGACCGCCTTCTCGGCGCCGGCCCCGGTGAGCGAGCGGACCTCCATCTCGGCGTACTTCTCGCGGCTCGAGCTCTCCTTGCTGGTCAGCGTGGCGATCCAGCCGAGGAAGAAGGCCAGCGGGATCGAGACGAGACCAGGGTTGTCCAGCGGGAACCAGTGGAAGTCGATCGAGGTGTCCGTGATCATCGACAGGCTCTTGCCGGTCACCGGGTCGGCCGGCTTCCCGGACACGACCGGCGAGAAGATGATCAGGACGACGGCCGAGATCAGGCCGCCGTACATCGACCACAGCGCGCCCCTGGTGTTGAACCTCTTCCAGAACAGCGAGTAGAGGATGGTCGGCAGGTTGGCGCTCGCCGCGATCGCGAACGCGAGCGCCACCAGGAAGGCCACGTTCTGCCCGATGGCGAAGATGCCGCCGATGATCGCGCACACCCCGATCACCATCGCGGCGCGGCGGGCGACCTTGACCTCGGCGTCCGGGTTGACTTCGCCGTTCTTGATCACGTTGGCGTAGATGTCGTGGGCGAACGAGGCGCTGGCCGTGATGGTGAGCCCGGCGACCACCGCCAGGATCGTGGCGAACGCGATCGCGGATATCAGGCCGAGGAACAGGGTGCCGCCGAGCTCGAACGCGAGCAGTGGCGCCGCCGAGTTGGCCTTGCCCGGGGCTGCGGCGATCGTCTTCGGGCCCACCAGGGCGGCGGCGCCGTACCCGATCACCAGGGTGAACAGGTAGAAGATGCCGATGATCCAGATCGCCCAGACCACGCTGCGCCGGGCCTCCTTGGCCGAGGGCACGGTGTAGAACCGCATCAGCACGTGCGGGAGGCCGGCGGTGCCGAGCACCAGGGCCAACGACAGCGAGATGAAGTCCAGCTTCGAGGTGTCGGTCTTGCCGTACTGCAGGCCCGGGCTGAGGATCCCCTCGCCCTTGGCGCTCTTCTCGACGGCCGCGCCCAGCAGGTCCGACAGGTTGAAGCCGTACTTGCTGAGCACCCAGATCGTCATGACGCCGGCACCGATCACCAGCAGGACCGCCTTGACGATCTGCACCCAGGTGGTGCCCTTCATGCCACCGATCAGGACGTACAGCACCATGATCACGCCGACGACGGCGATGACGATGCCCTGGCCGGTCTTGCCGTCGACGCCCAGGAGCAGCGCGACGAGGCCACCGGCGCCGGCCATCTGGGCCAGCAGGTAGAAGAAGCTGACGACCAGCGTGCTGATCGCCGCGGCCATCCGGATCGGCCTCTGCCGCAACCGGAACGACAGGACGTCGGCCATGGTGAACCGGCCCGTGTTGCGCAGCAGCTCGGCGACCAGCAGCAGGGCGACCAGCCACGCGACCAGGAAGCCGATCGAGTACAGGAAGCCGTCGTAGCCGTTGATCGCGATGGCGCCGGCGATGCCCAGGAAGCTGGCGGCAGAGAGGTAGTCGCCGGAGATCGCGATGCCGTTCTGCGGGCCGGTGAAGGAGCGGCCGGCCGCGTAGTAGTCCGCAGCGCTCTTGTTGTTGCGCGAGGCCCGGAAAACGATGCCGAGGGTCACGGCGACAAAGATGGCGAAGATGGTGATGTTGACCCCGGGACTACCAGGGGTGTCCGCGGCGCGCAGCACGGCGCCGTCCATCGCGGCGGCGTTCATCGGGAACCGTCCTCGTGGTCAGGGTGGGCGAGGACCCGCTCGGCCAGCTCGGCGGCGGCCGGGTCGAACTTCTTGTCCGCCCAGCTGCGGTAGATCATCGTGATCGCGAACGTCGAGACGAACTGCCCGAGTCCGAACAGCAGGCCGGTCGTGATGTTGCCGAACACCTTGTGCGACATGAAGTCCGGTGCGTAGGTCGACAGCAGGACGTAGACGAAGTACCAGACCAGGAACAGTGCGGTCATGGGGAACACGAAGGTGCGGAAGGTGCGCCGCAGGTGGGCGAACTCTGGCGAGTCCTGGACGGCGATGTAGCTCGTCGTCCCGCCTCCCCCGTCTTGCTGGTCGGTGCTGCTCACGTGTCCTCCCGGACGGCAGACGGACGACGCGGGCACGCGCCGTCACCACGGTGTGACGGCCGTCACTGTTCTCTTGGAGGTCCTGGCGGGGAAGGATTCGAGGCCGTGGCGTCGCCGGAAGGGGCGATCCGGCGTCCGGCGGCCGGTGCGGGCGCGATGAACGGCGCGCTCAGCGCGACGAGCGGTCGACGTCCACGCTCTCGGGGGCGTGCAGCCGGACCATCGTCCGGGCGACGTGCGGCGGCACGGTCCGCGGGGTGGCCAGCGAGACCCCGACCATCACGGCGAACGCCAGCGGCACCGTCCACGCGGCGGGCTGGGCAAGCAGGGCGCCGCTCCAGCCGGCGCGGGTCCCGCCGATCATGGTGACCAGGACCGCGATGCTGGCCAGGCCCCCGCCCACGGCGAGCCCGGTGAGGGCGCCGACCCGGGTCAGGCCGCGCCACCAGATGCCGAGCACCAGCAGGGGGCAGAAGGTCGAGGCGGCGACGGCGAACGCGAGCCCCACGGTGTCCGCCAGGCTCAGCGACCCGGCGAACAGCGACAGCGTGAACGGCACCAGGACCGAGAGCGCGGTGGCGGTGCGGAACCCGCGCAGGGACTCGGGACGTCGCCGCCAGGAGGAGCGCCCACCGCCGCGCTGCCACCGCGAGAGGAGGTCCTGGTGCAGCACGCCGGAGACCGACATGACCAGCCCGGACGACGTCGACAGGAACGCCGCGAACGCCCCCGCGGTGGTCAGGGCGCTGAGCAGGTCCCCACCGATCCCGGGGATGACCCGTTGCGGGAGGAGGAGGACGACCGTGTCGGCGCGGCCGGTCACGACGAGGTCGGGAGCGTAGATGCGGCCGAGCGCGCCGTACATCGGCGGGAACAGGTAGAAGGCACCGAGCAGCGCGATCACCACGAGCGTCGTGCGTCGCGCGGCCCGGCCGTCGGGGTTGGTGTAGAAGCGAACCAGCACGTGCGGCAGCCCCATCGTCCCGAAGAACAGGGCCAGCACGATCGAGTACGTCGAGTACAGCGGGTGGTCGCGGCCGGAGGCCCCGCCCAGCGGCCGGATCCACTCGGCCGTCGCCGGGGAGGGGGCGCCGTCCCCGCGCCAGACCAGCAGGATGAAGAACATCGGCACCGCGATCGCGGTCAGCTTCAGCCAGTACTGGAAGGCCTGGACGAAGGTGATGGACCGCATCCCGCCGGCCACCACGTTGAGCACCACCACGATCGCCACCAGCGCGGCGCCCATCCACAGCGGTGCCCCGGTCACGGCACTGAGCGCGATGCCGGCCCCCTGCAGCTGGGGAACGAGGTAGAGCCAGCCGATCCCGACGACCAGGACGGACGCCGCACGCCGCACCTCCCGAGACTCCAGGCGTCCCTCGGCGAAGTCCGGCAGCGTGTACGCCCCGGACCGGCGCAACGGTGCCGCGACCAGCACGAGCAGCACCAGGTAGCCCGCGGTGTAGCCGACGGGGAACCACAGCATGTCCGTGCCGGCGACCAGCACCAGGCCGGCGACGCCGAGAAAGCTTGCGGCAGAGAGGTACTCGCCGCCGATGGCCGAGGCGTTCCACCGGGGCGAGACGGCGCGGCTGGCGACGTAGAAGTCGCTGGTGGTGCGCGACATCCGCAGCCCGAACGCGCCGACGGCGATGGTCGCGACCGACACCAGCACCACCGCGACCAGGGAGGCCACCTGCGGTTCGCCCACGGTCAGTGCCGTTCCAGGACGTCGGTGAACTCGGCTTCGTTGCGTTCGGCCTGCCGCACGTAGAACCGGGCCGCCAGCCACAGCATCGGGTACACCAGGACGGCCAGCAGCAGCCACGGCAGCGGCAGGCCCAGCAGGTGGGCGTCCGCGACGGACGGGGCGAGGGCGAACAGCAGGGGGAGCCCGCCGAGCAGCACCCCGGTGGCGGCCAGGACGCTGAGGGCCAGCCGGAGCTGGCTGCGCAGCAGGGAGCGCATGTACACCTCGCCGAGCCCGGTCTGCTCGTCGATCTCGCGGGTGGCCGGCCGGGACGGCGCGCGCCGGGACGCTCCCATCAGCGGGCTGGTGACCCGGACCCGACGGGGCGGCTCGGACGGCGGGCGCTGGCTCACCGGGGGTCCGGTCGCCCGGGCCGGGCGGACCGGATCAACCGGTCGCGCAGCTCGCGGGTGTGCCGCCGGCTGACCGCGAGCTCGTCGTCCCCGAGCCGGACGGTGTAGCGACCGCCGTCCGAGCGCACCTCGTCGACGTGCTGCAGGGCCACCAGGGTGCTGCGGTGGATGCGGACGAAACCCGCTGTGCCCCAACGCTCCTCCAGGGTGGCGAGCGGGATCCGCAGCAGGTGGCTGCCGGCGGTCGTGTGCAACCGGGCGTAGTCCCCGTGCGCTTCGACGTAGCGGACCTGCGAGCGCTGCACGAAGCGGGTCACCCCGCCGAGCTCGACCGCGATCGTCTCGTCGTCCTCGACCGGCTCGGGCGCGCCGTCACGGGCCTCCACGACCCGGCGGACGGCCTCGCGCAACCGCTCCGCGCGGACCGGCTTCATCACGTAGTCGGTGGCCCGCAGGTCGAAGGCGTCGACCGCGTGCTGGTCGTAGGCGGTCACGAAGACGACCTGGGGACGGCGGGCGAACCGGGCCAGGACTCGCGCCAGGTCCAGCCCGTCCAGCCCGGGCATGGCGATGTCGCAGAACACCACGTCGACGGCCGCGCTGTCGAGCAGTCGTAGGGCGCCGGGGCCGCTGTTGGCCGTGCGGATGGCGCTGACCCGCTCGTCCTGACCGAGCAGGTAGGCCAGCTCGGCGAGCGCAGGCTCCTCGTCGTCCACGACGAGTGCGGACAGGGCGCCGGGGGGTGCGTCCACCATGGCGCGGAGCCTACGACGTGCAGCGCCGTTCGCGCGGTGGAGCAGTGACCTGCGCGACTTGCCCCATTCGTCCGATCTATGAGTAAGGTAAGCCTAACCTTACTTAACGACGAAGGAGCTGAGATGACACCTGTCGGCACCAGGACCGCGCCGGCCGGCGCTGCGTCCGACCTCGCCACCGGTCCGGAGCACCTGCTGCTGGGGTCCGACACGGCGGCGTCCTACGCGCGGGCGGTCGTGGAGACCGTGCTGCGGGTCAGCGACCGGGTCGCCGCCACCCCGCAGGCGTTCACCGGCATCTCGCCCGCGGCCCTCGCGGCGGAGGTGGACCAGGTCGACCTGTCCCGGCCGCTGCCCGACCTCGCGGCCGCGCTCGACGAGCTCGAACCGCTCTACCTGCGGGACGCCGTCTGGTTCCACCACCCGCGCTACCTGGCCCACCTGAACTGCCCGGTCGCGGTGCCGGCGCTCGCGGCGGAGGCGATCATCGCGGCGGTCAACTCCTCGATGGACACCTGGGACCAGAGCGCCGGGGCGACCCTGATCGAACGGCGCCTCGTGGACTGGACCGCCGACCGGGTCGGCCTGGGGCCCGACGCCGACGGTGTGTTCACCAGCGGCGGGACGCAGTCCAACCTGCAGGCTCTGCTGCTGGCCCGCGAGGCGGCCGCCGGGCCGGACGCCGGCAACCGGGACCTGTCGAGGCTGCGCGTCCTGGCGTCGCGGGACGCCCACTTCAGCGTCACCACGTCGGCCAAGCTGCTCGGCCTGGCGCCCGAGGCGGTGATCGCGGTGGACGTCGACGCCGACCGGCGGATGGACGCCGCGTCTCTGCGCCGGGAGCTCGCTGCGGTGGCCGGCCAGGGGCTGGTGCCGATGGCCGTGGTGGCGACGGCGGGGACGACGGACTTCGGGGTGGTGGACCCGCTGCGGGCCATCGCGGATGCCTGCCGGGCGGCCGGCGTGTGGCTGCACGTGGATGCCGCGTACGGCTGCGGCCTGCTGGTCTCGCCCCGCCGCCGGCACCTGCTGGCCGGCATCGAGCGCGCCGACTCGGTGACGGTGGACTTCCACAAGTCCTTCTTCCAGCCGGTCAGCTCGAGCGCTGTGCTGGTGCGCGACCGAGCCGTGCTCCGGCACGTGCGGCACCACGCCGACTACCTGAACCCCGAGCGGCACGTGCGGCGCAGCATCCCCAACCAGGTCGACAAGAGCCTGCAGACCACCCGCCGGTTCGATGCCCTGAAGCTCTGGCTCACGCTGCGCGTGATGGGCGCGGACGGCGTGGGGCGGCTGTTCGACGACGTCGTCGACCTGGCAGCGGACGTCGCGGGGCTGGTCGCCGCCGACCCGCGCTTCGAGCTCGCCTCGGTCCCCGAGCTGAGCACCGTGGTGTTCCGCTGCACCCCGGAGCCGGGGCTGCCGGAGGACGTCAGCGACGCCCTCGTGCTAGCGGTGCGCGAGGGGCTGTCGGCGCATGGCGAAGCAGTGGTCGCCAGCACCACCGTCGACGGACGGCACCACCTCAAGCTCACGCTGCTGAACCCGCGCACGACGCTGCGGGACGTGGCCCAGGTGCTGGACCTCGCGGCGGTGCACGCCGAGCGCTCCCTCGCCGTCATCCGCGACGAGGAGGCCGTCCGATGAGCACACCGACCGCCGAGCACGTCCACGACGTGGTCGGGATCGGGCTCGGGCCGTTCAACCTCGGCCTGGCGTGCCTGCTCGACCCGTTGGACGACGTCGACGCCGTCTTCCTCGAGGCGCGCTCCGAGCTGGCCTGGCACCCGGGGATGCTGCTCCAGGGCGCGACCCTGCAGACCCCGTTCCTGGCCGACCTGGTCAGTCTGGCCAATCCGACGTCCCCGCTGTCGTTCCTGTCCTACCTGAAGCAGACCGGTCGGCTGTACCCCTTCTACATCCGCGAGAGCTTCTTCCCGCTCCGCCGCGAGTTCGACGCCTACTGCCGCTGGGCGGCGGGGCAGCTGCGGTCGGTCCGGCTGGCTCAGCGGGTGGAGTCCGTCGAGTACGACGCGGCCGACCAGGCGTACGTCGTGCACGCCGTCCGACCGGCCACCGGAGACCGCTCGACGTACCGGGGTCGGCGGCTCGTCCTCGGCACGGGGACGCCGCCGTACGTACCCGAGCCGTTGCGGGCGCAGTGGGCGTCGGGCGGTGACGTCGTGCACAGCTCGCAGTACCTGCAGGCCGCGAAGTCGTTGCGGCGCAGCGGGTCCATCACGGTGGTGGGCAGCGGGCAGAGCGCCGCCGAGATCTACGCCGACCTGCTGGCAGACCTGCCCGCCCACGACTACCAGCTGACCTGGCTGACCCGCTCACCCCGGTTCTTCCCGCTGGAGTACACCAAGCTCACGTTGGAGATGACCTCGCCGGACTACACGGACTACTTCCACGCGCTGCCGGCCGAGACGCGCGACGGGCTGGTGCGCGCGCAGCGCTCGCTCTACAAGGGCATCAACTCCGGGCTGGTCAACGAGATCTACGACCGGCTCTACGAGCTCGACCTCGATGGGCCGCAACGCACCCGACTGCTCACCAACACCGAGGTGCGCACCTGTGAGCGCGACGGTGACGGCAGGCTGCGGCTGGGGGTGGAGCAGGTCGAGCAGCGCCGCCGCTTCGAGCACACGACCGGCTCGCTCGTCCTGGCCACCGGGTACCGCTACGCCGCGCCGGCCTTCCTCGACCCGATCCGGCACCGCATCCGCTGGGACGAGCAGGGCCGCTTCGCCGTGCACCGCAACTACTCCGTGGACGTCGCCGGCGACGAGGTCTTCGTGCAGAACGCCGAGCTGCACACCCACGGCTTCGTCGCGCCGGACCTCGGTATGGCCGCCTACCGCAACTCGTGGCTGGTCCGGTCGATCACCGGTCGCGAGGTCTACCCGATCGAGCAGTCCATCGCCCACCAGGAGTTCGGCGTGCCTCGCCCGCTGGACGTCCGTGAACCGTTGCAGGACAAGCAGGAGGTCCCCGCATGACCACCCACACCACCACCACCGATGCCGACCTGTCGGCGCAGCAGATCTCCGGCGTCGGGCAGCTCCGGCTGCGGCCGGTCGACCCGGACGCGGACGCGGCGCTGCTGCACGGCTGGACGACCCACGACAAGGCCCGGTTCTGGGAGCCCACCCCGGCCGATGTCGAGGGCACCCGCGCGGTGTACCAGGCCATCGCCGCCCGGCCGGGTCACGACGCCTTCATCGGCGAGCACGATGGCCGGCCGGCGTTCCTGGTCGAGCGGTACGACCCTCGCCAGGACGCCGTCGGCTCGACGTACCGGGTGCAGGACGGGGACGTCGGGATGCACGTGCTCGTCGCGCCGTCCGGCGAGCCGGTCGCGGGCTTCACCCGAGCGGTGTTCGCCGTCGTGCTGGACTGGCTGTTCGCCGACCCGGCCACCGTTCGCGTCGTCGTCGAGCCGGACGTGCGCAACGACGCCGTGCGGCGGCTCAACGCGCAGGCCGGCTTCGTCGTCCACCGAGAGGTCGAGCTGCCGGGCAAGCGGGCGGCGCTCAGCGCGTGCACCCGCGCCGACTACGGACGGGCCCGGCCGTCCCTGCTGCGGCCGGGGCCGGTGCACCACCTGACCCCGCAGCGCTGGGACGCAGCCAACCGCACGCTGGTCGCCAAGGCCCTCGGGGAGTTCGCCCACGAGCTGCTGGTCCGGCCGGAACCGTTGCCGGACAATCGCTTCGAGGTGGTCGCCGACGACGGTCGGGCCTGCTACCGGTTCACGGCCCGGCGGTACGCGCTCGACCACTGGTTGGTCGACGCGGCGTCCCTGGAGTACTGGGACGCCGATGGTGAGCCCGCGCCGCCGGACGCCCTGCGACTGGTCACCGACCTGCGCACGAGCCTGCAGCTGTCGGCCGAGATCCTGCCCGTCTACCTGGAGGAGCTCACCAGCACGCTGGCCAGCGCCGCCTTCAAGCTCGGCCCGGAACGCCCAGGATCACGGCAGCTGGCGGGGGAGCGGTTCCAGGTCGTCGAGGCGGCCATGACCGAGGGGCACCCGTGCTTCGTCGCCTGCAACGGCCGACTCGGACTGTCCGCGCAGGACTTCCTGGCGTACGCGCCCGAGGTGGGACGACCGATCCGGCTCACCTGGCTCGCGGCGCGGCGGGATCTGACGACCCTCGCGCTGTCCACCGACCTCACCGAGGACGCGCTGCTGGATGCCGAGCTGGATGAGCGCGTGCGCGCCGACTTCCACCGCCGGCTCACCGAGCTCGGGCTGGACGCCGCCGGGTACGTGCTGGTCCCCGTGCACCCGTGGCAGTGGGAGAACCGGATCGCAGTGACCTTCGCCGCAGACCTGGCCCGGCGGGACCTGGTGCACCTGGGGGACAGCCAGGACGAGTACCAGGCGCAGCAGTCCATCCGCACCTTCGCCAACCTGACCCGGCCCGAGCGGCACTACGTGAAGACCGCCATGTCGGTGCTCAACATGGGGTTCCTGCGCGGGCTGTCGGCGAAGTACATGGCCGCGACGCCGGCGATCAACGACTGGCTGCACGGTCTGGTCCAGTCCGACGACGAGCTGGGCGCGCGGCGGTTCTCGGTGCTGCGCGAGCGGGCCGCCGTCGGGTACCTGGGCGGGGCGAGCGCGCAGGCGGCTCCCAGCGGGTCGCCGTACCGCAAGATGCTCGCGGCCCTGTGGCGCGAGTCCGCCGTCCCCCGGGTCGCCGAGGGGGAGCACGTGATGACCATGGCCGCGCTCCTGCACGTCGACGGCCACGGCCGGTCGCTGGCCGCCGAGCTGGTGGCCCGCAGCGGCCTGGACCCGCGGGACTGGCTGCGCCGCTACCTGCAGGCCTACCTCGTGCCGGTCGTGCACCTGCTCTACCGGCACGACGTCGCGCTGATGCCGCACGGCGAGAACATCATCCTGGTCCTGCGCGACGGGGTCGTGGACCGCGTCCTGCTCAAGGACATCGGCGAGGAGGTGCTGGTCGTCACCCTCGACCGCGAGCTGCCGGCCGACGTCGGGCGGATCCAGTTCGACGTCCCGGCCGAGCTGCGGCCGCTGTCCGTGCTGACCGACGTCGTCGACTCGTTCCTGCGGTTCCTCGGGGCCAGGCTGGACGCGTCCGGCACGCTGCCCGAGCGGGAGTTCTGGTCGGTCGCCGCGCAGGTGCTGGCCGAGTACCAGCAGCGGCACCCCGACGTCGCCGGCGCGGTCGAGGAGCTGTTCGCCCCCGAGTTCGCCCGCTCGTGCCTGAACCGGCTCCAGCTGCGCAAGAACGACGAGATGGTCGACCTGGAGGACCCGGCGTACTCGCTCTGCCTCGAGGGGACGCTGGTGAACCCGCTGGCTCGCTGGCGGGGCGTGCCCGGGAGCGGCGGTCGGGAATCGTCCGGTCGGGAATCAACCGGGAGGTCCGCGGTGCTGGCAGGAGGGTGAGCACCCTCCCCCTGTCCGTCCTGGACCTGTCCCCGGTGCCGTCGGGCACCCTGCCGTCGCAGGCTCTGCACCGCACCATCGAGCTGGCCCGGGCCACGGAGCGGTTCGGCTACGAGCGGTTCTGGCTGGCCGAGCACCACTCGCTGCCCAGCGTCAGCTCGTCGACGCCGTCCGTGCTGATCGGCGCGGTGGCGGCGGCGACGTCCAGGATCCGGGTCGGCTCCGGCGGCGTCATGCTGCCGAACCACTCGCCGCTGACGGTGGCCGAGACGTTCCGGGTGCTCGAGGGCCTGCACCCGGGGCGGATCGACCTGGGCATCGGACGCGCCCCCGGCACGGACCAGCTCACCGCCTACGCGTTGCGCCGCAGTCACGAGGCCCTGAGTGCCGACGACTTCCCGCAGCAGTACGCCGAGCTGATCGCGTACGTCGACGGCTTCGAGCCGTCGCACCCGTTCGCGGCGATCCGGGCCATGCCGGACGACGTCCCGCTGCCGCCCGTCTGGATCCTGGGGTCCAGCCTGTACGGCGGGCAGGCGGCGGGGGCGTTCGGCACCGGGTTCGCCTTCGCCGGGCACTTCGGCAGCGTCGACCCGGCCGAGGCGGTGGACGGCTACCGGGCGTCGTTCCGTCCCTCGGGGCGGCCGGGGGCGCCGTCCGAGTCGCGGGTGATCCTGGCCGTCTCGGCCATCGTCGCGGACACGCAGGAGCGGGCCGACCAGCTGGCCCGGGCGAACGACCTGTCGATCGCCCGCCTGCGGACCAACCAGCCCGGCCCGCTGCCCAGCCCCGACGAGGCCGCCGCGCACACTTGGACGAGCATCGAGCTGGACATCGCCGCCCAGGCCCGCCGGTTCGTCACGACCGGCACGCCGGACGCCGTCCGCGAGGGTCTGCTCGAGCGCGCCCGGCACGCCGGCGCCGACGAGCTCATCGTCACCACGAACGTGCACGACCCCGTCGAGCGCCAGCGGTCCTTCGAGCTGCTCGCCGAGGCCTTCGCCCTCGCCCCCCGCCCCTGACCCCCGCCCATAACCCCACCCCGCAGGACTCTGGACGCAGATGTCCCGCTTTCCGGGCCCATTCGCGCCTCATGAGCCCGGAAAGCGGGATATCTGCGGCGCGCGGGGTCAGTTCTGGACGGCGCGGGCCACGAAGGCGGCGAGTCGCTCGGTGAGGCGCGCGACGCGGGCCGGCACGGGCAGGCGCTCGCCCTGCGGCAGGTCGAGCTCACGCAACCCGCGCACGTACAGCGAGCAGGCGAGGTCCGTGCAGATGTAGGTGCCGACGGTGTTGTGGGCCCGGCCCGCACTGCCGGCCCGGGGCGCGACGAACAGATCCACCTCGGACGTCGTCCGGACCGACGCGCACAACGCACACATCGCCGAGCCCTTGCGTCGACCCGAGCCCTGCGGTGCGCGCAGCGCCAGCCCGACGACGTCCGCGCCGTGCGGTGCCACCAGGTACGCGCGCCGCGGCGCCTTCGGGTCGCGCCAGCCCAGGTAGTCGAGGTTCGGCCAGTCCAGGTCCGCGAGGCCCGGTGGGGGCGGCAGCGCCTTGAGCTGGCTCCGCGAGCAGTTCACGAAGGCAGCACGCATCGCCTCGAAGGTCATCGGGTCCATGACTCGAGCGCATCACGGGCACCGGCCACGGGGCAACCGGAAATCACCGGCAACCGGGATTCAGCGGGCGGCGACGCCCGGCGCGTACTTCGGCACCCGCAGGCTCACCCGGGTCCCGGCGCCCGGCGCGGTCTCCACGACCAGGCCGTAGCCGTCGCCGAAGACCTGCCGCAGCCGGGCGTCCACGTTGCCGAGCCCGACCGAGTCCGCGGACGACTCGCCGGACAGCACCGCCCGCACCACCTCGGGGTCGGAGCCGGCGCCGTCGTCCTCCACCGACAGCAGCGCCTCGGACCCGCCGTCCTCCGCGGTGATCACGATGTGCCCCGGGCCGGTCCGGTCGGCCAGCCCGTGCCGGACGGCGTTCTCCACCAACGGTTGCAGCACCAGGTACGGCACGGCGACGGACAGCACCTCGGGCGCGACGAGCAGCGAGATCTGCAGGCGCTCGCCGAAGCGCGCCTGCTCCAGCCGCAGGTACCGCTCGACGTTCGACAGCTCGTCGGCGAGCGTGGTGAACTCCCCGCCCCGCCGGAACGCGTACCGGGTGAAGTCGGCGAACTCCAGCAGGAGCTCGCGTGCCTGCTCGGGGTCGGTGCGCACGAACGACGCGATCGCGGCCAACGAGTTGTAGACGAAGTGCGGGCTGATCTGGGCGCGCAGCGCCCGCAACTCGGCCTCCATCGCGCGGGTGCGCTCGCGGTCCACCTCGGCGAGGGCGACCTGCGAGGACACGTACCGCGCCACCTCGGACGTCGCCCGCACCAGTCCCGCGGAGGTCTGGCCGCCGTAGGCCAGCAGCGCCCCGACCACGGTGTCGCCGCTGACGATCGGGGCCACCACCGCCGTCCGCACGGGGCAGTCCGGGTCGTCGCAGCGCGCCTCCTCGCCCTGGCCGACCGCCGGGCCGCTGGCCACCGCGGGCTGACCACCGGTCAGCACCCCGCCGGCGTGCCGGCCGACGTCCGCGGCGTGCCGGCCGCCGGCGCCGTCCCAGGCCAGGCAGTGCCCGGCGGCGTCGACCAACGCCACGGCCGGGGTGCCGAGCAGGGTCCGCAGGTGCTTGACGGCGCGCTCCGCCCCGGAGGCGGTCAGCCCGTCGCGCAGGCTGGGCGCCGCCAGCGACGCGGTGTGCAGGGTCTCGAAGGTGGCGCGATCGGCTGAGGAGCCGAAGTCCCGCCGCCGGCGCACCACCCGGGCGGTGAGCGCCACGACCAGCGCGGCCACGAGCGTCACCACCACGACCGGCACCACGTTGGTGCCGCCGGAGTCGGCGGCGGCCGGGGTGGCGAGCCGGCTGGCGAGCGCGAGTGGGTGCACCGACGTGAGGCTAGTGGCCACCCGCCGCGTAGGGTCGCGGATCGTGGACGACGCCACCGCCCTGCGCCGGCTCGCTGACCTGCCCGGGGTCGCGGCCGCGGTGGACGCCGCCCGGCAGGCGTGCACCGAGCTGCGCTGGCACCAGGCGCTGCGCCGGCGCACGGCCGAGGCCCGCGCCGAGACCACGGCCCGCGCGGCCCGGGCGAGCGCAGCCCTGGACGGCGCGGAGCTGCCCGTCGACCTGGTGCGCGACGTGCTGCGCGGGGCCCGGCCGGCCCCGGACGACGCGGTCGGCCGCACGGTTGCCGGCGCCGTCCGCGCCGTCGACCTCGCGCAGAGCACCGGGGACGTCGTCCGCTCCGCCCCGCTGCAGGCCCTCGCGCGACTGCACACCGCGGCGGCCGCCGGCCTGGTGCCGGACGAGGCGCTGGGGCGTCCGCGCCAGGGGGCGGAGCAGCCGCTCGACCTGCCCGGCCCGGGCGCCGCCCCACGCGGGACCGAGCTCGCGGACCGGCTGAGCGGGGTGTCGGCGGTGCTGTCCGCCCCCGGCGAGGTCCCCGCGTTGCTGGTGGCCGCGATCGCGCACGGCGAGCTGCTGACGATCCGGCCGTTCGTCGCCGGTAACGGGGTCGTCGCCCGCGCGGTGTTCCGGGCCGTGGTCGTGCAACGTGGCCTGGACCCCACCGGGGTCGCGATCCCCGAGAGCGCGCTCGCGGCGTCCGGGCTCCCGCCGTACGTCAGTGCCTTGCGGGGCTACGCCAGCGGGACGCCGGACGGGGTGGCGCAGTGGCTGGTCGGCTGCGCGGACGCGGTGCGTCGCGGAGCCGGCTACGGGGTCGAGGTGGCCGACGCGGTGCTGGCCGGGCGGCTGACCTGAGCGGTCAGTCGCAGGCGCGCTGCATCGCGGCGCCGAGCACGGCGGTGACCTGGACCCACGCCTCGCCCACCTGCCCCGACCCGCCGGAGCCGTGCAGCATCAGGTTGCTGTAGCCGTTCAGGTCGTCGAGCGAGACGCCCTGCGGGCAGCCGTGCGCGGTCACGCTGAGCCGCAGGGTCCGCTGCTCGTTCGGTCGCAGGGTCAGCGGCAGGGCCGGCGTCAGCCGCAGGTCCACCTTCTCGAGGAACTGCGCCAGACCGGGCTGCCCACCGGACCCCCAGGTCACCGTCATGGGATCGGCGGTCCAGTTGCGCAGCTCCAGCGTCGGACGCAGCAGCGTGCCGGCCACGTTCGCCTCGAGCGGCTGGCGCGCGTCGTCGCTCTGGTTGCACAGGTCGGCGGGGAACAGGCTGGCGGACTGCCACTGCGACGACTGCATCGGCAGCCGGTGCACTTCACCGTCGGGCGCCCGCACGGGCACGGCCAGCTCGATCGGGGTCCGGGAGTCGCACGCCAGGAGCAGCCGCGCGGTCACCGGGGTCGACGTCCCTGGGGCGATCTCCTGCGCCCCGGACAGCGACGTGACGACGGGGGTGTCGTAGGACAGCCGGGTCTGGGCCGGGGAGGTCACCAGGGCGATGGGGAGTGCGCCGACGTTGAACACGTCCACGGCCAGCTCGATCGCCGGTCCCTGCCCGGTGCGGATCCGATTCACGGACTGGAAGCTGGCCAGCGCGTTGACCGTGGAGCGGGCCTGGGCCTCCCGCACCTGGTCGCCGTGGTGGCCGGACCAGACCAGCCCCAGCACCAGGCCGACCGCGGCGGTGCCACCGGCCAGCACGGCCGTCGTCCGGGTCGCGTGCGCCGCCAGGCTGGCCGACACCCGGGGGGCCGCCCGGTCCCGGACCCGTTGCAGCGGTAGGGGAAGCCGTCGCGGCGGCCGCTGGGTCGGGGCTTCGGGTTCGGGGGTCGGCAGGTCGTCGAGGGCGATGACGTCGGACGCCGGGACGTCGGCAGTCGGCAAGCCCAGGTTGCCGCCGTCCGAGCCGAGCACCTCGTAGCCCATGCGCGCATTATGGCGCTCGGACCTCGTCGCCGATCCCTACGAGCAGGACCGGGCCATGGCCAGGCCGACCAGGGCGCCGACGTCCACCCCGCTGGCACCGACCTCATTCCCCCGCACGTCGTCCGCGCGCAGCTGGAGGTAGCTTATGCCGTCCATCGTGGTCGCGTCCGCGCCCGCCAGGCAGCCGTGCGCACGCAGCTGCAGGCGCACCGTCCGGTTGCTGTGCCCGGGCACCTTCAGCGGCAGCGCCGGGACCGTCGTGAGGGAGAGTCGCTGGCTGGTCGCCTCGGTGAGCGGGGATCCCGAGTCCAGGGTGACCGTGATCGGTTCCGCAGTGTCGTTCGACAGGCGCATGGTAGGTCTGCTCAGCGTGCCGCCGATGGTGGCCTGGAAGCCCGCGTCCGGCCCGTAGAACGGGCAGAGCTCGAGACCGCTCAGCGGTCCCGAGTCGCCGGCGGGCTGCACGGGAAGTCGGCTGGTCGTGCCGGCAGCCGAGCGGACCGGCAGGGACAGGCTGATCGGCGCGCTGGACTGGCAGTCCAGCAGCACCGCGGTGGAGAAGCTCTCCACCTGGTTGGGCTGGACCGTCGCGGTGCCGGACACCGTCCGGAACTGCGCCGCTTCCTGCGCCGTGGGCGCGCCGCCCGAGGTGGCGACCACGACGTCGAACGGGCGGGAGCCCAGGTTGGTCACCCGGACCCGGACCTCCGCCACGGTGCCCCGGTCGGTCCGGTTCGGGGTGACGTCGCTGAACTGGGCCTGGGCGATGACCCGGCGGGCCTCGCGGGCCTGCGCCACGTCGGTCGCGTGGTGCTGGGTCGCCACTGCGCCGATCGCGATGCCGACGACTCCGGCTGCGGCTACCTTCCACCACGTGCCGGCGGGGAGCCGGGGGTGGCGCCGGGCTGCCGGGGCCGGCACCGGGTCGTGCGGGTCCTGCGGGTCGTGCGGGTCGTGCGGGTCGTGCGGGTCGAGCGGGTCGAGCGCGAGCGGTTCCGGCGGGCGCGGTTCCAGCTCGAGCGGCTGGATCCGGTCGGCCCGTCCGGTCGGCAGCACGTCCGGCGACTCGCTCGGCCGCCCGCCGACGTCCAGCACCTCGAATCCCACCCCGTCATCATGGGGCATGCCACCCCGCAGGTGCGCCGGTTCAGGTGCACTCGCGGGCCAGGGCCGCCCCCCAGACGGTGCTCAGGTCGAGGCCGACGGGCTCCTGGAGCAGGGCGGGGGCATCCGGCGTGCCCGCCCGCAGCACGACGTACGGCGAGAGCTGGGTGTCGACCACCTCGCTCAGGCTCCGCGGGCACGACCACGGCGTCAGGGACAGGGTCAGGGTGAGGGTCTGCTTCGGTCCCAGGACCTGCGGGAGGGCTGGGGACAGCCGGAGCACCGAGAAGTTCGTGGTCTGGGCCACGAACGGCGAGTGCTCGGTGTCCAAGGTGACGCTCACGTCGGAGTCGGCGTTGTTGTGCAGGGTGAGCTGCGGGCGGCTGACCGAGCCGGTGAGGTGGGCCTGCAGGACCGGGTCGTCCGGGCTGGCGCAGGGGGAGTCGACCGGGTAGCCGCTGTCCAGCACGTCCTGGTCGGCCACCGCGACCTGGTGGACCGTGCCGTCCGACGTGCGCAACGGCACCCGGAGGAGCGAGCGCGGGTCGGTCTTCGACGCGCAGTCGACACGCAGTCGGATGTTCGCGCTCAACGACCCCCCGGCCGGCACGGTGACCGCACCGCCGAGGGACTGCACGACCTGGTGACCGTCGCGGGGGCGCTCCGCGGGTCCGGACGTGACCAGGTCGAGCGGTCGGGGACCGGCGTTCACCACCTTGACCGTGAAGTCCGCGACCCGTTCCGCGCGCACTGCGTCGACGTTCGTGACGATGGCGACCACGGACAGCTGGGAAGCCTGGGCCGCCTGCTCGTTCAGGCCCGCGTGCCGGCTCGCCCACAGACCACCGGCGATCGCGCCGACCAGCAAGGACCCGCCGAGCAGGACCGCCAGCGAGGTCGTCGCCGTCACCTCGGGACGCCGGGGGCGTGGGCGGCGTGCCGGAGAGCCGTCCGGCGGGGCTGGGGTGCCGTCCGGCGGGGCTGGGCCCAGCTCGGTGGGTGGCAGGTCGGCGCGCGGCAGGTCGACCTGGCCGCCCTCGGCGTCGAGAACCTCGTAGCCCACGCTCACAGTGTCCGCCCTGCGCGGGCACTTTGGTCAGGCCGTTTCGGGTGGGTCCCGGGGGCCGTCGGCACCGGACAAGGTGACGGCGCCTCGCGGGGCGGGGCGCCGTCGTGCACGGTCACCGGCTACCAAGCGTGCTGTGCGTTGGCGCAGTGGGACAAGCCCGCCACGACCGGTCCATCAGTGGACTGCCCGCACGTGGGTACCGGGAGGGCCGTGCTGGTCGCCGGAGACTCCCGGCGGCTCGTGTCCTTGTCTACCCCAGGCTCGCAGGCAAGTGAAGCCTTGACTTTTCGGACATGCGCGAGACACCTGGGGCAGTAGCGCTGTTGCGGTGCTGGGCGGACGTAACTGGGAATTGCGCGCCGCGAGCGGTGGGTCCACACTGAGATCGCCGGTCCTCGGACCGTGCCGGCGTTCCCGGTTCATCCCCCCCGAGCCGGAGCGCCCGACGGTCCCCGTTGTCCCCCCGACGGGGGCCGTCACCTCTTTGCGGTCTGGTCCGTCCACAGTCTGTGCTCCCGTCCACAGCTCGGGCTCCCCGTCCCACCGTCCACAGATGCCGTCCGGGCGCTCGCCGTGCGCGCCGTCGGGCCGCCAGTGTCGAGGTGTTCCCGAGACGCTGGAGGCGGCATGGCCCAGGACGTGTGGTTGCTGAGCGGCGACGAGGTGCTCGTCGTGGAGGTGCAGCGGCTCGCCGCCTCCGCCGGCGTGCGCGTGCAGGTGGCGTCCCAGCTCCCGGATCGCGGCCGCTGGCCCGCGGGTCTGCTGCTCGTCGGCGCCGACCGGGCCGGGGTGCTCGCCCGCTCGCGGGGGGCCAGGCGGGCGGACGTCGTGGTGGTGGCGTTCGCCCGCGCCGGTGCGCCCGAGGGGGCCGAGTCGGATGCCGCCTGGCGACACGCGGTAGCGCTCGGCGCAGACCAGGTGGCGGTGCTGCCGCTGGCTGGTGAGTGGCTGCTCGAGCGCCTGGCGCGGACCGTGGAACCGGCGACCACGGCGCACGTGCTGGCCGTCCTCGGCGGTTGCGGCGGAGCGGGGGCGTCGCTGCTCGCCGGTGCGCTCGCGGTTGCCGGTGCGGACTCCGGTCGGCGCACCCTCCTGGTCGACCTGGACCAGCTCGGCGGTGGGCTCGACCTCGCGCTCGGTCTGGACGACGTCCCAGGGCTTCGCTGGCCGGAGCTGACCTCGGCTCGAGGTCGCCTGCCCGCCAGCAGTCTGCACGAGTCGCTGCCGCGGGCGGGCTCCCTCGCGGTGCTCGCGGCGGGTCGCGGGGACCCGATGGACCTGCCCGTGGCCGCGGCGACCGCGGTGCTGGACGCCGCGGGACGCGGCCACGAGCTCGTGGTGCTCGACGTCGGTCGATCCCTGGATCCGGTGGCGCACGCCGCGCTCGACCGGGCGGACGAGCTGCTGCTCGTGGTGCCGACGCGGTTGCGGGCCGTGGTTGCCGCCCGGCAGCTCGTGGCGGCACTGGGACCTCGCGCGTCGAGCGTGACCGTGGTGGCCCGGCGACGTCCGGACGAGCGGTGGACCGGACGTCGGGTGGCGGACGCGCTCGGTCTGCCACTGGCTGCCGTCCTGGCCGACGACCCGCGGCTGGACGCCGACCTGGCCCGCGGTGTCCTGCCGGGTGCGCGCCTGCGCAGCCCTTCGCGTCGGGCAGCTGAGCAGTGCCTGGCGCGAGTGTTCGCCGCGCGCGCGGATCGCGATCGGGTGGCGGTCGCGTGACGGGAGCGTCCGCCCAGGTCCTTGACGCTGCGCTGCTCGCTCGCATCCGGGACGCCCTCGCCGGCGCCGGGCAGGTCACCCCGGATGCCGTCGCGCAGGCGGCCCGCGAGGTCGGCGTCGTCCTCGGTCACGAGGGTCTTCTCCAGGCGGTGGACCGGCTGCGGGCCGACCTGCACGGGGCCGGTCCGCTGCAGCCCCTGCTGGCCGACCCAGACGTCACCGACGTCCTGGTGAATGGCCCGGGCAGCGTCTGGGTCGACCGGGGTCGCGGCGTGCAGCGGGTCAGGGTGGACGTCGGCGACGAGCGGGACGTGCGCGCGCTGGCGGCTCGGCTCGCCGGTGCGGCTGGTCGCCGGCTGGACGACGCGTCCCCGTTCGTGGACGCGCAGCTGGCCGACGGCGTCCGGCTGCACGTCGCGCTCCCCCCACTCGTCGCCGGTGGGACCCACGTGTCACTGCGGGTGCCGAGCCGGCGCGAGCTGGATCTCGCCGACCTGGTGCGGCTCGGCACCGTTCCCCCGCCCTGGGCTCAGGTCCTGGAGCACCTGATGAGCGGGCTGGCCGCGTTCGTCGTCTCCGGCGGGACCGGTGCGGGCAAGACCACGGTGCTGGGCGCGCTGCTCGGTCTGGTGCCGCCCGCGCACCGCATCGTCGTCGTCGAGGACTGCGCCGAGGTGCGCGTTCAGCACCCGCACGTCGTCCGGCTGGCGGCGCGCTCCCCCAACGTCGAGGGTCGGGGCGCGGTCACCCTGACCGACCTCGTGCGGCAGGCGCTGCGCATGCGGCCGGACCGGCTGGTCGTCGGCGAGGTGCGCGGCGCTGAGGTCCGCGAGCTGCTCGCGGCGCTCAACCCCGGCCACGAGGGAGGGTGCGGCACGCTGCACGCGAACTCGGTGACCGAGGTGCCGGCTCGGCTGGAGGCCCTGGGTGCCCTGGCCGGGCTCGACCGGGCCACCGTCCACGCCCAGGTCGCCGCGGCGATCCAGGTGGTGCTGCACCTGCGCCGCCACCGTGGTGCCCGCCGCCTGGTGCAGGTCGGTGTGGTGCAGCGCATCGGCGACCTGGTGCAGGTGGTGCCCGCGCTCGTCGCGGATCCAGCCGACCCGTCGGCGGTGGGCGTGCGTGGACCGGGGTGGGGCGCCCTGCGCGAGCGGCTGGAGCTGCCGTGACCGCGACGACGACCGCGATCCTGGTGGGGCTCGCCGTGCTGGTCTGGCCGGCCCGGCGACGGCTCCACCCGGCCACTGGCGGCGCTGCCCCCGATGTCACGGACGGTCGGGTTCCGCAGGCCAGCGTGACTGCCGAGCTGCTGCTCAGCGTCGTCGAGATGATCAGCGCGCAGGTGCGCGCCGGGTCGGCGCCGACCAGTGCCTGGCTGTCCGCGCTGGACGTGCTGGGCCTGCCGTCGCCCGGTCCATCCGCAGACCCCCAGGTCTGGTGGGACCGCGCCGCCCGGTCCAAGACAGCCCAGTCCAAGACAGCCCGGTCGAAGACAGCCCGGTCCGAGGCGGCCCAGTCGGCCCGGTCGGCCGGGGCGGCGTGGCGGCTGGCCGAGCGCACGGGAGCGCCGCTGGCCGACGCCCTCGACGGCGTGGCCACGACCCTGCGCGAGGAGCAGGCGTTGTCGGCGGACATCGCGGCGGCGCTGGCCGGTCCGCAGGCGACCGCCCGCCTGCTCACCGTCCTGCCCCTGGGTGGGCTGGTGCTCGGTGAGCTGATCGGGGCGCGACCCCTGGACGTCCTGGTGGGCACCGATCTGGGGCGCTGCTGCGCTGTGCTGGGCGCGGTGCTGCTGCTGCTCAGCCGGTGGTGGATGCGCCGCCTGGTGCGGGCCGTCGCGCGGGCGGCGTGATGGTGCACCCGGGCGCGCTCGGCGGTGCGCTCCTGGTCACGGCCACCCTGCTGGCCTGGCCGCCGCAGGGGCGGTCGGCGCTGCCGTCGTCTCCCGTGCCCGGGACTGGCGCAACGGAACGAAGGCCGGGGCGGCGGGCGGCGACGGACGGCGATGCCGGCCTCCCGGCCCCGATCGTCCTCGAGCTGATGTGTGCTGCGCTCGAGGCCGGCCTGCCGACGGGCTCGGCCCTGCGCGCTGCGCTGGCGGTGGCGGGGAGCGAGTTCGACGGGCACGCCTTGCTGGCCGCCGCTCCCGGTCGACGCACCGCGGCGGCGACACCGCAGTGGGCCCCGCTGGCCCGCGCGCTCGACCTGGCAGACCGCACGGGCGCTTCGGCGGCGGTGCTGCTCCGCTCGGCTGCCGCGGACGAGCGGGCCAGACGCCGGGCGGCAGTGCGGTTGTCCTCGGGTCGGCTGGGCGTGCGGCTGGTCCTGCCGCTCGGGCTCACCGTCCTTCCCGCCTTCGTCCTGCTCGGCGTGGCCCCGGTGGTTCTCGGCCTGGCCGACCAGGTGCTCAGCTCACCCTGACGGCGCTCGACCGATCGCCGACGTGGCGCGGCAACCGCTGCGCGACAACGAGATACCGAGGAGAGGAACACGACCATGGCCACAGGCACGAGCCTGCGCCGACGCATCACCGGACGGGTCGCAGATGCCGGCATGACGACGGCGGAGTACGCGATCGGCACCCTCGCGGCGTGCGGGTTCGCCGCGCTGCTGGTGACGATCCTGCGCGGTTCGGCCGTCCGTGCGCTGCTGACCGGGATCATCGAGCGGGCGTTGGCGCTCGGTGGCTGAGACCGGGCGGTCGCCGAGCGCGGACGACCAGGGGAGTGCGACGGCCGAGCTGGCTGTCGCCTTACCCGCCGTGGTGCTGGGCCTGGCCGCGGTCCTCGGGGTCGGGCACGTCGCGCTGGCGCAGCTGGCCTGCGTGGATGCCGCTCGGGCCGGTGCCCGGCTGGCCGCACGTGGTGAGACGGACGCGCGCGTGCTGGCGGCGGCCCGGGAGACCTCCGCCTCACCGTCCTCGCGGGTCACTCTCACCCGCGGCCGGCTGGTCACGGTCGTGGTGCGCCGTCCGGTGCACCTGCTCGGGATCGGTCCCACCGTGATGACGCAGGCCCGGGCGCGGGCCGAGCCGGAGCAGCCGGCGGACGGGGGCAGCGCCACGGTCCTCGTGCTTGCCACAGTCCTGGTCGCCGTCGTGCTCGCCCTGCTCGTCGGGGGCGTCGCGGTGGCGGTGCTGGCTCGGCACCGCGCAGTGGTGGCGGCCGATCTTGCCGCCTTGGCCGGCGCGGCCGCAGCGCGTTCCTCCGGTGCCCCGTGCGAGCGGGCGCGGTCCGTGGCCGGAGCGAACGGCGCGGCCCTGCAGCGGTGCGCGGTGACCGGTCAGGTGGTGCAGGTCAGGGTCGCCGTCCGGCCACCCGGTCCGGTCGGTCGACTCGGGCTGGCGTCCGCGAGCGCGGCGGCCGGACCGTCCGGTCAGGCCTCGCGGTGACGGGCGGGGTCCTCGGTGGCGGCCGTCGTTTCCGGCGTGCTCGTGGTCTCCGGCGTGCTGGAGCTCGGTGCCACGGACTGCCGCCCGGGCTCGCGGACCAGCTGGCGGTCCGGCTGGTCGTCCACCACCGGCGTGCGGGTCTCGGTGCTGCCGGCCTTCTCGGTGGCGGGCTGTGCGCCAGTCTCGGTGACGGGGATCGGGCCGCTGACGTGCTCCTTCTCGACCTTTCGCAGGCGCTTCATCTCCCGGCGTCGCTCGACGCGGCGTCGCGTGCCACGGCGGATGAACGAGAGCCCGATGAGCGTCACCAACATCGCGATCGCGCCGGCCAGGAAGACCCACACCGGCTGGGTCGTCACGTCCACGACCGAGGTGTTGAAAGCGACGTCCTGCGCGGATCCGTTCGCGACGACGCCGACGACGACCACCGCCACGAGGACCAGCAGGATGATGCCGAGCACGAGCATGGGGGTCCTCCGAGTCGATTCCGTGGCGCCTGCCACCGTCAGTACGCGGCCGACAGTAGTGCGGTCGAGCCGGTTCGGCCCGTTCTGCGAGCCTCATCCACCGTCCGCGGACGCCCTGAGCAGCATGCTGAGCACTCGCAGCGCCCCCCGCTTGTCCAGCGGTTCGTTCCCGTTGCCGCACTTCGGCGACTGGACGCACGACGGGCAGCCGGTCTCGCAGGCGCAGCCCTGCACCGCGTCGTGCGTCGCCTGGATCCAGTCGCGCATCACGGCGAACCCGCGCTCGGCGAACCCGGCGCCCCCCGGGTGGCCGTCGTGCACGACCACGGTGGGCCGCCCGGTGTCCGGGTGCAGCGCGGTGGACACGCCGCCGACGTCCCAGCGGTCGCAGGTGGCCAGCAGTGGCAGCAAGCCGATCGCCGCGTGCTCGGCGGCGTGCAACGCGCCGGGCACGTCCGGCGCCTCGAGTCCGCACCCTGCCAGCGCCTGCGACGAGGTGTGCCACCACACCGCCTTGGTCACCAGGTCGCGCGGCGGCAGGTCGAGGGGCTGCTCGCCCAGCACCTCGCCGGTGACCAGGCGCCGACGCAGGAACGAGACCACCTGCGAGGTGACCCGGACGACCCCGAAGCAGACCTCGACGTCACCCCACTCTCGCCGCTGCAGCGTCTCCAGCAGGCGCACGTCGCTCAGCGAGCGCGCGTGCGTCGTCCACGGCGGCGCCGACCGCTCGACCAGCGCCAGGTGCTGCTCGAGGTCCAGCCGGCGCACCACGAAGGTGTCGCCCTGGTGCACGTAGACGGAGCCGTCGTGCACCGTGCGATCGGCCGCGCCGGCGTCCACGGTCCCGAGCACCCGGCCGGTCTCCTCCTCCACCACCCGCACGGTGGAGCCGCCGGTCCCGCGCAGGTCCGTCCGTGCGGTCGCCCGGTCGGATCGCGGCCAGAACCAGCCTCCGGGTCGCCGCCTCAGCACCCCTTGAGCGACCAGCACGTCCAGCACGCCACGGGCGCTCGGGCCGAACAGCACGAGGTCGTCCTCGGTGAGCGGGAGCTCGGCGGCCGCGGCCGCCAGGTGCGGGGCCAGGACGTAGGGGTTGTCCGGGTCCAGCACCGTCGCCTCCAGGGGCGTCCCGAACACTGCCGCCGGGTGCTGCACCAGGTAGGTGTCCAGGGGATCGTCAGCGGCGACGAGTACCGCCAGTGCGTCCTGACCCTCGCGGCCCGCCCGGCCGACCTGCTGCCACATCGAGGCCCGACGGCCAGGCCAACCGGCCATCAGCACGGCATCCAGGCCCGCGATGTCCACCCCGAGCTCGAGGGCGTTCGTGGCGGCAAGGCCCAGCAGCCGTCCCGAGCGCAGGTCCCCTTCCAGTGCCCGCCGCTCCTCCGGCAGGTAACCGCCGCGGTAGGCCGCCACCCGGTCGGCCAGCTCGGGATCGACCTCGCCGAGCAGGCGTCGGGTCGTGGCCGCGACCTGCTCGACCCCGCGTCGGGACCGGACGAACGCGAGCGTCCGGACGCCGCGCGAGGTCAGGTCCGTGAGCAGGTCGGCGGTCTCGGCCTGCGCGCTGCGCCGGGTCGGTGCCTCGTGCTCCCCGCCGCCGGGCAGCAGCGGCGGCTCCCAGAGCACCACGTCCGTGCGGCCGCGCGGCGACGCGTCGTCCGTCACCGCCCGCACGGGAAGGCCTACCAGGCGACTGGCGTGCTCGGCCGGGGACGACACCGTGGCGGAGGCGAGCACGAAGGTCGGTGCCGACCCGTACCGCTCCGCCACCCGCCGCAGCCGGCGGAGCACGGTGGCGACGTGCGAGCCGAAGACTCCCCGGTAGTGGTGGCTCTCGTCGACGACCACGACCCGCAGGCCGCGCAGGAACCGAGCCCAGCGCTCGTGCCCGGGCAGCAGCGAGTGGTGCAGCAGGTCCGGGTTCGTCAGCACGAACGACGCGTGGTCCCGCACCCACCGCCGCTCCTCGGGGGCGGTGTCACCGTCATAGGTCGCCGCGCGCAGCCCGGGCAGCTGCAGCGCCTCCAGCCGGGCCAGCTGGTCGGCCGCCAGCGCCTTCGTCGGAGCGAGGTAGAGCACCGTGGGCCGCCGGACCGCGAGTCCCCGGCCTGCGTCGTCCAGCACCGCGGTCAGCGCCGGCAGCAGGTAGCCGAGCGACTTGCCGCTCGCGGTGCCCGTGGCCAGCACCGTGTGCTGGCCGGCGTGCACGAGGTCCGCGGCCTGTACCTGGTGCCGCCAGGGACGCAGCACGCCGCCGAGCTGGAACGCGGACACGACGAGCGGGTCCGCCCAGTCCGGCCAGTCGGCGTACTCAGCTGCCCGACGCTCCAGGTGCTCGATGTGGCGCACCCGGTCCGCGCGCAAGCCACTGGCCCGCACCACGTCCAGCATGCTGGGCTGCTGGCCGGGGGTGGACATGCGCCCATGCTCCCCCGCGGCACCGACGGACCGGCCGGCAGACGGGTGGTTGAGGCGTCCAGGTGGCAGACGGCAGGCCCCGGACGGTTCTCGGTAGCGCCATGCGGTGGTTAGATAGCGCGCAGTGACGAGGGGCAATGGAGGAACTGTGGATCTGTCCGTGGGCACCCGCGAGCAGGGCGGGCGAATGATCGTCGAGGTCAGTGGCGAGATCGACGTCTACAGCGCTCCTGCACTGCGCGACCAGCTGAACACGCTCGTCGCCGGGGGACACCATCACCTGGTCGTCGACATGCAGGGCGTGGAGTTCCTCGACTCCACCGGCCTCGGCGTCCTCGTCGGTGGCCTCAAGCGCGTGCGCACCCAAGGGGGCTCGCTGCACCTGGTGTGCTCGCAGGAGCGCGTGCTCAAGGTGTTCCGGATCACCGGGCTCACCAAGGTGTTCGCCATCCACGACTCGGTGGACGAGGCGCTCGCGGCCCACCCGACCGATACCGAGGGCTGAGCCGAGCAGGTGGGGGGCAGCAGGGGGACCGTTCGCCTGACCTTCCGGGCCTTGCCGACGCACGTGCGGACGGCCCGGCTGGTGGCGGTGACGGTCGCTCGGCGGGCCGGCTGGCCGGAGGGCCAGCTCGAGTCCGTCCGGCAGGGCGTGGGGGAGGCCTGCGCGCTGGCGCTGCGGGCGGCCGGACCGGACGGCTCGTTGACGGTGGAGCTCGACGACCGCGGCCCGAGCCTGGTGGCGCGGGTCTGGCCGGTGCCGACGTCCACCGGGACCTCGGATGACGACCTCCCCTGGGCGGTGCTGGCCGGGCTGACCGACGACGCCGCCATCGAGCAGCAGGACGGCGTGAGCGTGCTGCGTCTGTCCTGGGTGAACCCACCAGCGAGCTGACCGGTGACCGGACCCACCGCCCGACGGCGCAGAGGCGTTCGTTGCAGATCCGCGACCTGGGTTTCCTTCCGCGCCTTGCTGGGCACCGATACAGTCCGCTACGAACGTCCCCCCGGTCGGTGTGCCAAGTGACGCGCGCCCTTCCCGACCAGCCGTGGGGACGTCCGCCACGTCTAGGAGGACGCGAATGCGCGGGCTGAGCCAGGCCGCTGACGGTGCCACCATTTCCGGCGCCAACCTGACCTACGTCGTCGTCGTCGCGGTGATCGGGGTGTTGTCCCTGCTGGTCGCCTCGGCGTTCCGCCGGCAGGTGCTCGCCGCGCCCGACGGCACCGAGAAGATGCAGGAGATCGGCCGAGCCGTCCAGGAGGGCGCCTCGGCGTACCTCGCCCGGCAGTTCAAGACGCTCGCCGCGTTCGTGGTGATCGTCTTCTTCCTGCTCCTGGCACTGCCGGCCGACTCGAGCAGCGTCCGCTTCGGCCGCTCCGGGTTCTTCATCCTTGGCGCGCTGTTCTCGGCGACGATCGGCTACCTGGGCATGTCCCTGGCCGTGCGCGCCAACGTGCGCGTCGCCGAGGCCGCTCGCCACGGTGACCGGGACGGTGGCATGCGGGTCGCGATCCGCACCGGCGGCACGGTCGGCATGGCCACGGTCGGCCTCGGCCTGCTGGGCGCCTCGATCGTCGTCCTGATCTACAAGGGTGACGCGCCGAAGGTGCTCGAGGGCTTCGGCTTCGGCGCCGCGCTGCTCGCGATGTTCATGCGCGTCGGCGGTGGCATCTTCACCAAGGCCGCGGACGTCGGCGCCGACCTGGTCGGCAAGGTCGAGCAGAACATCCCCGAGGACGACCCGCGCAACGCCGCGACGATCGCGGACAACGTGGGCGACAACGTGGGTGACTGCGCGGGTATGGCGGCCGACCTGTTCGAGTCGTACGCCGTGACCCTGGTCGCCGCGCTGATCCTCGGCAAGGCCGCCTTCGGCGACGCCGGCCTGGTCTTCCCGCTGATCGTCCCGGCGCTGGGCGCGCTGACCGCCGTGTTCGGCGTGTTCATCGTCAAGCCCCGCGGCGGCGAGAGCGGCCTGACCGCGATCAACCGCGGCTTCTACATCTCGGCGGCCATCTCGGCCGTGCTGTGCGGGATCGCGGCCTTCGCCTACCTGCCCGCCACGTTCGGCGAGCTGACCAACGCGAACGAGCAGGTCCAGGCGCTGCAGGGCGATCCGCGGCTGGTGGCCACGGCTGCCGTGGCGCTGGGCATCGTGCTGGCCGGCATCATCCTGTGGCTGACCGGGTACTTCACCGGTACCGAGGACCGCCCGACCAAGGACGTCGCCCGCACCTCGCTCACCGGCGCGGCCACCGTGGTCCTGTCCGGCTTCGGCGTCGGGCTCGAGTCGGCCGTCTACACCGCCGTCATCATCGCGGGCGCGGTCTACCTGGCCTTCGTGCTCGGCGGCAGCACCGTGATCCTGTCGCTGTTCCTAATCGCGCTGGCGGGCTGCGGCCTGCTCACGACGGTCGGCGTCATCGTCGCGATGGACACCTTCGGCCCGGTCAGCGACAACGCGCAGGGCATCGCGGAGATGTCCGGCGACGTGGACGGCGAGGGCGCCAAGATCCTCACCGAGCTGGACGCGGTGGGCAACACCACCAAGGCCATCACCAAGGGCATCGCGATCGCGACCGCGGTGCTCGCGGCGACCGCGCTGTTCGGCTCCTACACGGACGCCGTCAACGTGGCCCGCGAGACCGCCGAGGCCAGCATCACCGGCCCGGTCAAGGCAGCGGTCGTGGCCTCGTTCAACTACGAGATCGTGACGCCGTCCACCCTGGTCGGCCTGATCCTCGGTGCCGCGGTCGTCTTCATGTTCTCCGGGCTCGCCATCAACGCGGTGACCCGCGCGGCGGGCGCCATCGTCTTCGAGGTCCGTCGCCAGTTCCGCGAGCACCCCGGGATCATGGAGGGCACGGAGCGTCCCGAGTACGCGCGCGTCGTCGACATCTGCACCCGGGACTCGCTGCGTGAGCTCGCCACGCCGGGTCTGCTGGCGGCCATGGCACCCATCGCCGTCGGCTTCGGCCTCGGCGTCGGGCCGCTCGCCGGCTACCTCGCCGGAGCCATCGGCGCGGGCGTCCTGATGGCCGTCATGCTGGCCAACAGCGGTGGCGCCTGGGACAACGCGAAGAAGATCGTCGAGGACGGCCACTACGGCGGCAAGGGGTCCGAGGCACACGCGGCCGTCGTCATCGGTGACACGGTGGGCGACCCGTTCAAGGACACCGCCGGCCCGGCCATCAACCCGCTGATCAAGGTCATGAACCTGGTCGCGGTGCTGATCGCACCGGCCATCGTCCAGCTGAGCGTCGGCAAGGACGCCAGCGCGCCGATCCGCTACGGCATCGCCGGGGTCGCGGTGATCATCATCATCACGATGGTCGCGATCACCAAGCGCCGGGACATCGCCTTCGGCGACGACGCCACGGACGCCGAGCAGGACGTCGTGGGCGTGGACGACGACGGTGCGGCGAGCACGGCTGACGGTCAGGCCGTGCGGACCGACGACGCGGCCGACGACGCGGGAGCGGAGCCCGGCGTCGCTGACGAGGCCGGCGAGGCCGACGACGCCGAGGAGCGCGCCGTCACCCGCTGAGCCGCTCGCCTCGCTCGCCTCTCGGACGCCCGCCGTCCGAGGGGCGAGCGCGTTTTGCGCCCGAGATCGCGCCGCAGCCCCTCCATGTCGGACAGCTGCTGCATGGCGATGGCGGTGATGAAGCTGGCCATGGTGAACCTCCCTAACACCAGTCATCACGTTATGCCGGTGTCGGAAGAATCGCAACCCCCAAAACGCTGACGGTGGTGTCGCGAGTAGGATGGAGGTGCCATGTCGACCACCCCCACGCCCGGGCCGCCCACGCCGCCCACGCCGCCCACGCCGCCCCGGCCGCCGCACGTCGAGCTGCTGATCGGCTACGCCAACTCGATCGACCACGAGCTGGCCACCGACGACCTGACCACCCCGGCCGAGCTCGACGCCTGGCTGACCGAGCACGGCCTGGGGGCCGGAGCCATGCGGGCCACCGCGGACGACCTGGCAGTGGCCCGACGGCTGCGCGAAGCCCTGCAGGCGGCGTTCACGGCCAACCACGAGGGCACCGGCGACTTCACGGCGCTGGATGCGGTCGCCGAGCGCCTGCCCCTGCGGCTGGGCGGCCGGGACGTCCCCGGGGACAGCCCGCAGCCGGGCCTGGTCCCGGTGCTGGACGGTGTCCCAGGCGCGCTCACCCGGCTGCTCGTCGCCGTCAACGCGGCCGTGGTCGACGGCACCTGGCGGCGGGTGAAGCTGTGCGCCGCCGACGACTGCGGGTGGGCCTACTTCGACGCCAGCAAGAACCGCTCCCGCACCTGGTGCGAGTGGGGCTGCGGCAACAAGGCGAAGACGCGCAGCTACCGCGCGCGCCGCAAGGCCGCCGGTATGAGCGGGCCGGCATGAGCGGGCCGGCATGAGCGGGCCGGCATGAGCCGGCCGGCGCCGCGGTTCGCCGACGACCAGGCGGCCCGCGACCTCGCGGCTGACCTCGCACCGTTCACCGTCGACGCCGTCGGCGACCTGCTGGGCCCACAGGCGTCGTCCGCCCTGCTGCGGGAGGAGCCGATCGCGGCTCGCCGGGCGCTGCGGGGCGACGACCGCCCGCTGGCCGTGCTGGTCCGGCTCTTCGTGCTGGGCGAGCCGGTCGCAGCGGCGGCGCTGGATGCGGCGCTGCCGCGCACCGGGTCCCGCGGGGCGGCGGACGCCGGGCTCGTCGAGCTCATCGGCAGTGACGCGTCGCCCGTCGCCCGCCCGCTGGTCGACCTGGGGCCGCACGCGGCCGACGACGTGCAGTGGTGGCTGGCGTGCGACCTCGGGGAGCTCGCCACCGGTGGCCCGCTGCCCGCGGACCACGTCCTCGGGGTCGGCGGCGCCTCCACCACGCTGGCCCAGTGGACGGTCCAGGCGCCCGTCGGCAGCGTCCTCGACCTCGGCACCGGGTGCGGGGTGCAGGCGTTCCACGCGGCCCGGCACGCGACGTCCGTGCTCGGCACCGACTCCTCCGAGCGGGCGCTCGCGTTCGCCGACTTCAACGCCCGGCTCAACGCGGCCGTGGTCGGCGGGCCGTTCGCGGACCGCCGCCTCCAGCTGCGCCGCGGCGACCTGCTCGAGCCGGTCGCCGGGGAGCGGTTCGACCTCGTGGTCAGCAACCCGCCGTTCGTGATCACCCCGCGCGCGGCCGGCGTGCCGCTCTACGAGTACCGGGACGGCGGCCTGGCCGGCGACGAGGTCGTCCGCCGGCTGGTCGGCGGAGTCGTCGACGTGCTCGCGCCGGGTGGTGTGGCGCAGCTGCTCGGCAACTGGGAGCACCGGGTGGACGACGACGGGCAGGCACAGGACTGGGCGCAGCGGGTGCGCGAGTGGCTGCCGGACGGCGTCCAGGCCTGGGTGGTGCAGCGCGAGGTGCAGGACCCGGCCCAGTACGCGCAGACCTGGGCCCGGGACGGTGGCCACCTGCCGGGGTCCGGCGCCCATGACGACCTGGTCGAGGGCTGGCTGGACGACTTCGAGGCCCGCGGCGTCGCGGCCGTCGGCTTCGGTGTCGTCACGCTGCGCAGGGCCGAGCCGGGCTGGCACCGGGTCGAGGAGCTGCGCGGCCCGCTGGACGGACCCATGGGCGACGTCGTCGCCGCCGTCCTGGACGCCGAGACCTGGGTGCGTGGCACCTCGGACGAGGACCTGCTGGCCGCCCACCTGACCGTCGCTGCCGACGTCACCGAGGAGCGTCACGCCCTGCCCGGCGCGGCGGACCCGCAGGTGATCCTGCTGCGTCAGGGTGGCGGCCTGCAGCGGGTGGTGCGGGCCGACACGGCTCTCGCCGGGCTGGTCGGCGCCTGCGATGGCGAGCTGTCCGTCGGGCAGATCGTCGCGGCCCTGGCGCAGCTGCTGGAGGAGCCCGAGGCCGACCTGCGCGCCCGGCTGCTACCCGACGTGCGGCACCTCGTCGCCGACCTGCTCCTGCAGCACCCCTGACCGACCCGCCAACCACGAGAAGTGCCGCTTCAAGATCACCTTCGTCGGCCCCGCTGTGGACGCCGATTGCATACTCTCGGTCCCGCGGCGTTACCGTCGTGCCCGGTGGGGTGCTCCCTGCCGGTCCGTTCAGCAAGGGGAGAAGCGTGGCCACGTCGTCCAGCAGCCGTCGCCGGCTCGTCATCGTCGAGTCCCCGGCGAAGGCCAAGACCATCGCCGGCTACCTCGGCGAGGGCTACGACGTCGAGGCGAGCGTGGGACACATCCGCGACCTGCCCCAGCCCTCCGAGCTGCCGGCGGACATGAAGAAGGGCCCGTTCGGCAAGTTCGCCGTCGACCTCGAGAACGGCTTCGAGCCGTACTACGTGGTCGATGCCGACAAGCGCAAGAAGGTCGCCGAGCTGAAGCGGTTGCTCAAGGACGCCGACGAGCTCTACCTGGCCACCGATGAGGACCGCGAGGGCGAGGCCATCGCGTGGCACCTGCTCGAGGCGCTGCAGCCGAAGGTCCCGGTCAAGCGCATGGTGTTCCACGAGATCACCCGCGAGGCCCTGCAACGCGCCCTCGAGACCACCCGCGACATCGACGACCGGCTCGTCGACGCGCAGGAGACCCGCCGCATCCTGGACCGGCTGTACGGCTACGAGGTCTCCCCGGTGCTGTGGCGCAAGATCCGCCAGGGCCTGTCGGCCGGCCGCGTGCAGTCGGTGGCCACCCGCATGGTGGTCGAGCGCGAGCGGGAGCGCATGGCGTTCCGCTCGGCGTCCTACTGGGACCTGCAGGGCACGTTCGCCTCGGACGACGACACCGCCTTCAGCGCTCGCCTGACCTCGGTCGACGGCGCCCGGGTGGCGACCGGCAAGGACTTCGACGACCTGGGCCAGCTGCAGACCGGCTCGCGGGCCGTCGTCCACCTCGACCAGAGCGCCGCGACCACCCTCGCCCAGGCGCTGATCGACGTCACCGTCACGGTGCGCAGCGTCGACGAGAAGCCGTACACCCGCCGTCCGGCCGCGCCGTTCACCACCTCGACGCTGCAGCAGGAGGCGAGCCGCAAGCTGCGGTTCTCGTCCCGGCACGCGATGCGCGTCGCACAGTCGTTGTACGAGAACGGTTTCATCACCTACATGCGCACCGACTCGACGGTGCTGTCCAGCGAGGCGCTGTCCGCCGCGCGCAGCCAGGCGTCGGAGCTGTACGGCCCGCAGTACGTGCCGGACCAGCCGCGGCACTACGCGAACAAGTCCAAGAACGCGCAGGAGGCGCACGAGGCGATCCGGCCCGCCGGCGACCGGTTCCGCACTCCTGCACAGGTTTCCGGGCAGCTGCGCGGCGACGACTTCCGCCTCTACGAGCTGATCTGGAAGCGCACGGTGGCCAGCCAGATGGCCGACGCGCGCGGCTCGACCGCGTCCGTGCGGCTCGCCGCGACGGCTACCGACGGCCGGGACGCCGAGTTCAGCGCCAGCGGCACCGTCATCACCTTCCGCGGCTTCCTCGCGGCGTACGAGGAAGGCCGGGACGAGGTCCGCGGCGACAGCGACGGCGCGGACGCCGAGCGCCGGCTGCCGCAGCTGGCGGTCGGTGACGGCGTCTCGACCCGTGAGCTGGACGTCTCGGGTCACGAGACGAGCCCGCCGCCGCGCTACACCGAGGCCAGCCTGGTCAAGGCCCTCGAGGAGCGCGGCATCGGCCGCCCGTCGACGTACGCCTCGACGATCTCGACCATCCTGGACCGCGGGTACGTGTGGTCGCGTGGCTCCGCCCTCGTGCCGCACTGGGTCGCCTTCGCGGTGACCCGCCTGCTCGAGGAGCACTTCGCCCGGCTGGTCGACTACGACTTCACCGCCGCGATGGAGAGCGACCTCGACAAGATCGCGGACGGCCACGAGCAGCGTTCGCGCTGGTTGCAGCGGTTCTACTTCGGCGACGCCGACACCGCGCTCGAAGGGCTCAAGGACCTGGCGGGCGACCTGGACGAGATCGACGCCCGCGAGATCAGCACGGTGCCGCTCGGCGACGGGGTCGTCCTGCGGGTCGGTCGCTACGGCCCGTACGTCGAGGTCACCGGACCGGACGGCGAGCCGCAGCGCGCCACGGTGCCCGATGACGTGGCCCCGGACGAGCTGAGCGTCGAGAAGGCCCGCGAGCTGCTGACGATGAGCGGGGACGACGGCCGCGTGCTCGGCGAGGACCCGGCGACCGGACGCGACATCGTCGTCAAGGCCGGCCGCTACGGCCCGTACGTCACCGAGCTCATCCCGGACGACGTCCCGGACGCCTCTGACACCGACGACTCCGGTGACGAGGGCGACCGGGCGCAGGACGCGTCCAGCGAGACCGTCGAGGGCGAGACCGAGGCCAAGCCGAAGAAGAAGGCCGCCAAGAAGACGGCGAAGAAGGCCGCCAAGAAGGCGGCGAAGCCCCGGGGGCGCACGGCCAGCCTGTTCAAGGACATGTCACCGGAGTCCGTCACCCTCGAGGACGCGCTGCGGCTGCTCTCGCTCCCCCGGATCGTCGGCAACGACCCCGAGTCGGGCGACGAGATCACCGCCCAGAACGGCCGCTACGGCCCGTACCTGAAGAAGGGCACGGACTCGCGGTCGCTGACCAGTGAGGCACAGCTGTTCGACGTGACTCTCGAGGAGGCGCTGGCGATCTACGCCCAGCCCAAGCGCGGGCGCGGTCAGTCCGCGAGCGCCCCGCTGCGCGAGCTGGGTGACGACCCGGTCTCGGGCAAGCAGGTCGTGGTCAAGGACGGCCGCTTCGGCCCGTACGTGACCGACGGCGAGGTCAACGCCACGCTGCGCAAGGACGACGACCCCGCCACCATCACCCAGGAGCGAGCGGCCGAGCTGCTGGCCGACAAGCGGGCGCGCGGACCGGCCAAGAAGCGCGGGGTCAAGAAGACGGCCGCGAAGAAGACCACGGCGAAGAAGACGGCCGCGAAGAAGACCACGGCGAAGAAGACCGCGGCGAAGAAGACGGCAGCCAAGAAGGGCGGCTGAGCGGTGCGCCCCTCTGTCTGCCGTCTCACGTAGGCTTCCCGCGTGGCTGACATGAGCGCGAGCCTGCCCGGGCCGCCGGAGGCGCCTGCTGAGCAGGCTGTCGACGCCGGTCTGCCAGCCAGCGCCCTGGAGCCGCCGGACCACGACATCCGTGCGGTGCTGGCGATCACGCCGTTCCGCCGGCTCTGGCTCGCGCTGGGCCTGTCCAGCCTGGGCGACTGGCTGGGGCTGCTGGCCACCACGGCGCTCGCCTCGACCCTGGCCGACACCTCGTCCGGCAAGCTGCTCGCGGTGTCCGGGGTGTTCATCCTGCGCCTGGCGCCGGCGGTGCTGTTCGGGCCGCTGGCCGGGGTGGTGGCCGACCGGCTGTCCCGCCGTCTCGTGCTCGTGTACGGCGACGTGCTGCGCTTCGTGCTGTTCTGCACGATCCCCCTGGTGGGCACGTTGTGGTGGCTGTACGTCGCCACGGTGCTGGTCGAGATCGTCGGGCTGTTCTGGATGCCGGCGAAGGACGCGACGGTGCCCAACCTGGTGCCCCGCAAGCGGCTCGAGGCGGCCAACCAGCTGAGCCTGGTCGTGACCTACGGCTCGGCGCCCGTCGCGGCGCTGCTGTTTGCCGGTCTGACCCTGGCCAGCGGAGTCCTCGACGGTGTGTGGAGCCACCTCGAGGGGAACCCGACCTACCTCGCAATGTACGCCAACGCCCTGACGTTCCTGGTGTCCGCGCTGGTGATCTGGCGGCTCGACTTCCCGCAGACCACGAACCACACCGCGAAGCAGGAGTCGATCCTGCGCACGGCGGTCGAGGGCTGGAAGTACATCGGGAGCACGCCGCTGGTCCGCGGCCTGGTGCTCGGCATGCTCGGCGCGTTCGCGGCCGGCGGTCTGGTGATCGGGCTGGCGCCGGCGTTCGTCAGCGCGCTCGGGGCCGGGTCGCCCGGCTACGGCACGCTCTTCGCGGCGGTCTTCCTCGGGATGGCCCTCGGCATGTGGCTGGCGCCCCGCCTGCTGGCCGAGTTCTCCCGGCGCCGCCTGTTCGGCCTGTCGATCGCCGCGGCCGGCTGCTGGCTGATCCTGCTGTCCGCCATCCCCAACATCGCGCTCGCCGTCTTCTTCACGATCGGTCTGGGCTCGTGCGCCGGTGCCGCGTGGGTCACCGGCTACACCCTGCTCGGCCTCGAGGTCGGCGACGACATCCGCGGCCGCACCTTCGCGTTCGTGCAGTCGATGGTCCGGGTCGTGCTGATCTCGGTGCTGGCCCTCGGCCCCATCGTGGCGGCGGGTCTGTCCCAGCTGCTGAACCTGCCGGCCACGTTGCACATCAACGACGACGTCAGCCTCACGTACACCGGCGTGATGGCCACGTTCCTGCTGGCCGGGTTCGGTGCGATCGCGATCGGCTACGTGTCGTACCGGCAGATGGACGACCGTCGGGGCATCCCGCTGGTCCGCGACCTGGCCCAGGCGATCGCCCAGCGGCAGCTGCAGGACGCGCCGGTCCGCCGGGCGGCGTACCCGGGTCGCTTCGTGGCCTTCGAGGGCGGCGACGGCGCGGGCAAGTCCACCCAGGTCCGACTGCTCGGCGAGTGGCTCACCGAGCACGGCTACACCCCGCTGCTCACGCACGAGCCCGGCGCGACCGAGGCCGGCGTCAAGATGCGCGAGGTGCTGCTGCACGGCGGCGAGCTGACCCCGCGGGCCGAGGCGCTGCTGTTCGCGGCCGACCGCGCCCACCACGTCGAGACGGTGGTGCGCCCGGCGCTCGAGGCCGGCGAGGTCGTCGTGACCGACCGGTTCAGCGACTCCTCCGTGGCCTACCAGGGCACGGGCCGCGACCTGGGCACGGCGGAGGTGGCGCAGCTGTCGCGCTGGGCCACCCAGGGTCTGGTTCCGGACCTCACCATCGTGCTGGACGTCGAGCCGGACATCGGCCGCCTACGCCGCGACGACCAGCACGACCGGCTCGAGCAGGAGCCCGACGAGTTCCACGCGCGGGTCCGCGAGCGCTTCCTGGCGCTGGCCCGCCGGGCGCCGTCCCGGTATCTCGTCGTCGATGCCGCGCTGGGGCCGCAGCAGATCCATCGCGAGGTGCTGGACCGGCTGACGGCGCTGCTGCCCGAGTCGGCCACCGAGCGCGCCGCTCGTGAGGAGCGCGAGGCCGCCGAGCTGGCGGCCCGGGAGCAGGCCGAACGCGACCGCCAGCGCCACGCCGAGGTCGAGGCCCAGGTGATCGCCGAGCGGCAGGCCCGGCGCCGCACCGAGGAGGCCGCGCGCGAGCAGGCCCGCCAGCAGGCGCAGCTCGAGGCGGCGGCCCGAGCCGCGGCTGAGCAGGCCGAGGCAGCCGAGGCGGCCGCGAGGGCGGCCGCGGAACGCGCGGCGGCGGA
>NZ_BAABFP010000003.1 GCF_039541115.1 Angustibacter luteus | reverse complement strand
GAGGAGCTGTCGGTGATGGCGGCCCAGCTCCGCACCCAGATCGCCCGCTTCACCTACTGACACAGGCGTTCTACCGGAGCCGGCTCACCCTCAGGGTGGGCCGGCTCCGTCGTCCCTACGAGCCGTCCCCACGAGGGGTCGGTGATCACCTCAGGTCCACCCCGGCACCGCCGATGGGTCGTTCGACGGACCGACCTCGGCAATTCAGGAGAAGCACGTGGACGACACGGACGAGATCGTCCAGGAGTTCCTGGTGGAGAGCCACGAGAACCTCGACCAGCTCGACCGGGACTTCGTCGAGCTCGAGCGCGAGCCCGGCTCGCGCGAGCTGCTCGCGAGCGTGTTCCGGACCATCCACACCATCAAGGGCACCAGTGGCTTCCTCGCGTTCTCGCGGCTGGAGGCGCTGACCCACGTGGGCGAGAACCTGCTGGCCCGGCTGCGGGACGGCAAGCTCACCATGACCGCCCCGATCGCCGACGTCCTGCTGGCCATGGTGGACGGTGTCCGCGAGCTGCTGGCTGCCATCGAGGTGGACGGCACGGAGGGCTCGGTCGAGGTCGCCCCGATCGTCGCGCGCATCCAGGCCGTGCTCGATGGGGACGTCCCGGTTGCTGCTGCTGGGCCTGCTCCCGTCGTCGAGACCGTCGTCGAGACCGTCGTCGAGGCTGTCGTCGAAGACGTCGTCGAGGCTGAAGTGGAGTCTGTCGTCGACGCTGTCGTCGAGGCTGTCGTGGAGCCCGCGCCCGTCGTCCAGGCCGCCGCGGTCGCTCCGGTCGTCCCGGCCGAGGTCGTCGCCGACGAGCCCGACGTGCCTACCGGCGCGAAGCGCTCGGTCGCCGACTCCTCGATCCGGGTGGACGTCGACCTGCTCGACAGCCTGATGCGCCAGGTCGGCGAGCTCGTGCTGTGCCGCAACCAGATCGTCCGTCAGGCCGGCTTGCAGGACGACGTGGACCTGGTCCGCGCCTCGCAGCGGCTCAACCTGATCGCGAGCGAGCTGCAGGAGGGCGTCATGAAGACGCGCATGCAGCCCATCGACCACCTGTGGTCGAAGCTGCCGCGCGTCGTCCGTGACCTGGGTGCCCAGTGCGGCAAGCAGGTCCGCCTCGAGATGGTCGGTCGTGAGACCGAGCTGGACCGCACTCTGCTCGAGGCTGTGAAGGACCCGTTGACGCACCTGGTCCGCAACGCCGTGGACCACGGCCTCGAGGGGTCCGCCGACCGGGTCGCCGCCGGCAAGTCCGCCGAGGGCGTGCTGACCCTGCGGGCCTTCCACGAGGGTGGCCAGGTCGTCGTGGAGGTCACCGACGACGGCGCCGGCATCGACCCGTCGCGGATCCGCGCCAAGATGCTGGAGAAGGGTCTGCGCACCGCGGCCCAGCTCGACCGGCTCAACTCGGTCGAGGTGCTCCAGCTCATCTTCACGCCAGGCTTCTCCACGGCCGCCGCCGTGACCAACGTGTCCGGCCGGGGCGTCGGCATGGACGTCGTCAAGACCAACATCGAGTCCATCGGCGGCACGATCGAGATCGAGTCCGTCCTGGGCCGGGGCACCACCTGTCGGCTGCGCATCCCGCTGACCCTGGCCATCGTCTCGTCGCTGACCATCGAGTGCGCCGGTGACCGCTACGCCATCCCGCAGGTCAACCTCGCGGAGCTGGTCGCGCTGGACAGCACGCAGGCGGCCAGCTCCCTGGAGCGGGTCGGCGCGGCCGAGGTCTTCCGCCTGCGCGGGATGCTGCTGCCGATCGTCCGGCTGAGCGACGTGCTCGAGCTCGACCCCGGCCGAGCCGACGGCCAGCTGGTGATCGCGGTGCTGCAGACGGACGGCCGGCGGTTCGGGCTGCTCGTCGACCGCGTGCTGAACTCCGAGGAGATCGTGGTCAAGCCACTGTCCTCGCAGCTGAAGTCGATCGGGATCTACTCCGGCGCAACGATTCTGGGCGACGGTGCAGTCGCCCTGATCCTCGACGTCCAGGCCCTGGCCAAGCGTTGCATGCGGCAGGACTCGCTCGAGCGTGACCTGGCTCAGCAGCGCGGCGACAGCGAGCACGCCGCCGAGCTCGACCAGGTGCTGCTCGCCGGCATCGGCGAGGGTCGCCAGGTGGCGATCCCCCTGTCGATGGTGACCCGGCTCGAGCAGGTGGACGCCAGCCGCGTGGAGCGGGTCGGCCGTCGCGAGGTCATCCAGTACCGCGGCGGCATCCTGCCGACGATCCGGCTGGACCAGCACCTGCACGCCGAGTCGGCGCGGGGCGACGAGCTCACGGTCATCGTGTACACGAGTGGCGGTCGCAGCGTGGCCCTCGTGGTCGAGGAGATCGTCGACATCGTGGACGACGTCGACGTGCGCAGCGACATCGAGGACGACGGTCTGCTCGGCTCTGCGGTCGTCCGCGACCGGGTGATCGAGCTGCTCGACGTCCGGTCGGCCATCCAGGCTGCCGACCCGAACTTCTTCACGGTCACCGAGGCCGTCGCAGCCGGCCACTCCGTGGCCACCGAGCCCGAGGCGGTGATCGCATGAGCACCCAGCTCGCGACCTTCACGTTGGACGGCCACACGCTGGCCATCGCGGTGGAGCAGGTGCAGGAGGTGCTGCGCAGCCAGACCCGCACCCGGGTGCCGCTGGCGCCCCCGCGCGTCGCGGGCCTGGTCAACCTCCGTGGCCAGGTGCTGACCGCGGTCGACCTGCGGGTGCCGCTGGGCCTGCCGCCGCGCACCGAGGGTGAGCCGATGGTGGTCGTCGTCAGGGTGGGCGGTGAGCCGGTGAGCCTGCTCGTCGACACGATCGGAGACGTCGTCGAGGTGGACGAGCGGGACTTCGAGCCTGCCCCGGACACGCTCACCGGAGCCGCCCGCGAGCTGATCCTGGGTGCCTACAAGCTGCCCGACCGCCTCGTCCTGGCCCTGGACGCCGACCGCGCCGTCGGTCTCTGACCCGAAAGCCGAAGGTAGCCACCATGACCTCGCAGACCTCTCCCCACGCACCGACCGCTGGTGCGGCCACGTCGCGTGGGGGCGTGCGCTCGCTGCTCGTCGACCGCAGCGTCCGGACCAAGTTCCTGCTCTCGATCGCTTTCGTGAGCCTGGTCGCGATAGCCGTCGGCATCACCGCAGCGGTTTCCGGTGCTGCCCTTCGCGGCTCGGCGCAGGACCTCTACCAGCTGCAGCGCACGATCGTCGCCGACCGCGGCACCGTCCACCAGGACGAGATCAAGGCGCGGCTGCTGATCGCCCAGATCGCTGCCGTCTCCTCGATCCAGGACAAGGAGACCTACGCCAAGAAGCTCAAGGACAACGACGTCGAGCTGGACGCCGCAGTCGCTCGGGTCGATGCGGCCGGCGGTTCCCGGATCATGCCCACCTGGGACACCTTCAAGTCCGACTTCGACGCGTGGCGGCAGCTGCGCGACACCGAGCTCCTCCCGCCGGCGATGGCTGGTGACCACGCGCGGTACTCGGCCCTGCTGGACAGCAAGTCCCAGCCGATGATCGACACGTTCGTCGACGACCTGGACCAGGCCAGCGCGGCGTTGACGGCGCACTCGGCCGCTCTCGCCAAGCAGGCCGAGGACGCGGCCGCGGCCGGCAGCCGGGCGGTGCTCATCGCCCTCGTCCTCGGGCTGGCGATCGGGCTCGCGCTCGCCGTCTGGGTGGCGAACGCCCTGGTGCGCCGAGTCCGTGACCTGAAGGTGGCGATCGACGCGATGGCGGACGGCGACCTGACGGCCCGCGCCACGGTGGACTCCGCCGACGACCTCGGGCAGATGGCGGCGGCGTTGAATGCGGCGCAGGAGTCGGTGCGGGTGGTGGTGGAGCAGGTGTCG
>NZ_BAABFP010000002.1:1185419-1295952 GCF_039541115.1 Angustibacter luteus | reverse complement strand
CGCACTCGGCGGCCAACCACCGGCCAGTCGCGTCCCCAACCTGTGTGGTCAGTACAGCTAGTCGGCGTCCGGCCGCACGTCGAGTCCCAGCGCCTCGGCGAGCTGCACCGCCTGGTCGATGGTGATCCGCGCGCCCCGCAGTTGCGCACCCACCGGGTCGAGCGTCGACAGGTCGCTACCCCGCAGGTCGCACCCGCTCACGTTCGCCCCGCGCCACGACGCCCCCGAGGTGTCGCACCCGCGCAGGCTCGCGTCGTCCAACCGCACCCGGGACAAGTCGGCCTCGCGCATCCGCACGCCGCTGAACGTGGCCGAGCGCAGGTCGGCACCGGCCAGCGTGACGAACGACCAGTCGCCCCGCTCGACCCGCACCGGCCCCCAGTCGCAGCCGTCGAAGGTGCTGCCGGTCAGCTTGCAGCCGGTGAACCGCGCGTCGAAGAACGAGCACCGCACGAACGTGCAGGACAGGAACGCGGAGTCGGTGTACTCGGACACGTTGAACCGCACGCCGCGGAAGGTGCAGCTGTCGAAGACGGCGCCCTGGCCGCGCGACTCGGTGAGGTCGACGTCCAGCAGCTGCTCGTTCTCGAATCGCTCGCCGGACAGGTCGCGGGCGTACCAGTCCTCGCCGCTGATCGGTGGCACGTCAGTCCTCCCCGAGGATGTCGCGCTGCCGCTTGGCCTTGTCCCGCGCCTTCTCGGCCGCGCTGACCGCGCGCTCGGCGGTGGCGCGGTCGCTGTGCGCGGTGGTGAGCTGCTGCTGCGCGGCGCGGACGGCGAACCGGGCCTGGGTGAGCTTCTCGCGCAGATCCTCGACCTCGCGCTCGGCCGTCTGCTGCGCCTGCTCAGCGTCCAGCTCGGCCTGCATCGACGCCTGGACGGCGCGCGCGGCCTCGCGGATGTCCTCCTCGGCCTGGCTCAGCCGCTCGTCCGCGGCCGTCCGGCGTTCGGCGAGCTGGTCCTCCTTGGACCGTCGCCGGGTCCCGTCACCGGACGCCGGCGCCGGGCTGGGCGGCGGCCCGCCGGACGTCGTCCGTGGGGCCGGGGAGGTCGAGCTGAGCGGCGTCGCGGTGGCCGCGGTGATGTCGACCTCGCCGAGGCCGGCGTACGACAGGGCGCGCGTCAGGGCGCCGGATACGACCGCCTGGCCGGCCGCCGGGTCGGCGACGGCGGCCAGCAAGGTGGCGTCGAGCTCCCCGCACACGGCCGGGCTGACCGGTCCGGCGGACAGCAGGACGGCGCGCTTCACCAGCGTGGCGGCGGCACGTTGGCGCTCCTGGCCGAGGCGGCGCAGGTCATCGCCGGACAGGTTGGCCTGGGCCTCGCGCAGCTGCTCGCCGAGCTCGAGGTAGTCGGCCAGGGAGTCGGATTCGTCGCGGGCCAGCTGGTTCATCAGCGCGGCCGAGGCGGTGGGACGGCGCAGCGCCTTGACCTGCTTGGCCAGTGCGGCGTCCCCGTCGGCCTTCGCGTCGGCGGCCAGCTCGTCGCGGCGTCCGGTGAACTCGTCGGGCGGTAGCCGGTACAGCTCGTCGACGACCGCCTCGATGTCCATCCGCCCATCCTGCCGGTTCTGCGCCGATCCCGATAAGGTTGAGCGGAACACACTCAACTTTGTGCGCGTTGACCAAGGTGACCACCGAAGCACGATCAGGAGATCACGCATGGAGCTTGCCCTCACCACCCGCAGCCAGGAGGCGCTCGGCGACGCCGTCCGGCGTGCTGCAGCGGCCGGACACCCGCACGTCGAGCCCGCCCACCTCGCGGTGGCCCTGCTCGGCCAGCGCGAGGGGACGACCCGCCCGCTGGTGCAGGCGATGGGCGTCAACCCGCAGAACCTGACCGCCGAGGCCGAGCGCATCGTCGCCGGACTGCCGTCGGCCAGCGGCGCCACGGTGAGTGCCCCGCAGCTGTCCCGCGGCGCCCTCACGGTGCTCGAGGCGGCCAAGGAGGAGGCGGACGCCCTCGGCGACCAGTACGTCTCCACCGAGCACCTGCTGCTCGGGCTGACCCGCGACTCAGGCGCGCTCGGCACGGCACTCAAGGCGGACGGCGTCACCCGCGAGGGCGTCCTCGACGCGCTGCCGCAGATCCGCGGCAGCGCGAAGGTCACCAGCCCCGACCCGGAGTCCACCTACGACGCCCTCACCAAGTACGGCGTCGACCTGACGACGGCCGCCGAGGAGGGCAAGCTCGACCCGGTGATCGGCCGCGACGCCGAGATCCGCCGGGTCATCCAGGTGCTGTCCCGCCGCACCAAGAACAACCCGGTGCTGATCGGCGAACCCGGCGTCGGCAAGACCGCCGTCGTCGAGGGCCTGGCCCAGCGCATCGTGGACGGCGACGTCCCGGAGTCGTTGCGCGGCAAGCGGTTGATCTCACTCGACCTCGGCGCGATGGTCGCCGGCGCGAAGTACCGCGGCGAGTTCGAGGAGCGGCTCAAGGCGGTGCTGGAGGAGATCAAGGGCTCCGACGGGCAGATCGTCACCTTCATCGACGAGCTGCACACCCTTGTCGGCGCCGGTGCGTCCGGCGAGGGCGCGATGGACGCCGGCAACATGCTCAAGCCCATGCTCGCCCGCGGCGAGCTCCGGCTGGTCGGCGCCACGACGCTCGACGAGTACCGCGAGCGCATCGAGAAGGACTCCGCGCTCGAGCGACGCTTCCAGCAGGTCTTCGTCGGCGAGCCCAGCGTCACCGACACCGTGGCAATCCTGCGTGGCCTCAAGGAGCGCTACGAGGCACACCACAAGGTCGCCATCGCCGACGCGGCCCTGGTCGCGGCCGCGACGCTGTCCGACCGCTACATCAGCGGCCGCCAGCTGCCCGACAAGGCGATCGACCTCGTCGACGAGGCGGCGTCCCGGCTGCGGATGGAGATCGACTCGTCCCCGGTCGAGATCGACGAGCTCCGCCGCGCCGTCGACCGGCTCAAGATGGAGGAGCTCGCCCTCGCTCGCGAGGACGACGCCGCCTCGCGTGAGCGGCTCGAGCGGCTGCGCAAGGACCTCGCCGACAAGAGCGAGCAGCTCGCGGCGCTGAACGCCCGCTGGGAGCACGAGAAGGCGGGCCTCAACCGGGTCGGCGACCTCAAGAGCCAGCTGGACGACGTCCGCTCGCAGGCCGAGCGCCTGCAGCGCGAGGGTGACCTCGGAGCGGCGTCCGCGCTGCTGTACGGGCAGATCCCCGACATCGAGCGCGAGCTCGCCCAGGCCCAGGTGGCCGAGGCGCAGACCGACGTCGAGGACCTGATGGTCAAGGACGAGGTCGGCCCGGACGACGTCGCCGACGTGGTCGCGGCCTGGACCGGCATCCCCGCCGGGCGCCTGCTCGAGGGCGAGACCGAGAAGCTGCTGCGCATGGAGGACGTGCTCGGCGGCCGGCTGATCGGTCAGCGCCGCGCCGTCGAGGCGGTCAGTGACGCCGTCCGGCGTTCTCGTGCCGGCATCTCCGACCCCGACCGGCCCACCGGATCGTTCCTGTTCCTCGGCCCGACCGGCGTCGGCAAGACCGAGCTGGCGAAGGCGCTCGCGGACTTCCTGTTCGACGACGAGCGCGCGATGGTGCGGATCGACATGAGCGAGTACGGCGAGAAGCACTCCGTCTCCCGGCTGGTCGGCGCCCCGCCCGGGTACGTCGGCTACGACGAGGGCGGCCAGCTGACCGAGGCCGTGCGCCGTCGTCCGTACTCGGTGGTGCTGCTCGACGAGGTCGAGAAGGCGCACCCGGACGTGTTCGACATCCTGCTGCAGGTGCTGGACGACGGTCGGCTGACCGACGGCCAGGGCCGCACCGTGGACTTCCGCAACGCGATCCTGGTGCTGACGTCGAACCTCGGCTCGGTGTACCTGGTCGACCCGTCGCTGGACGACGATGCCCGGCACGAGGCCGTGATGGGCGCGGTGCGGGCGGCGTTCAAACCGGAGTTCCTGAACCGGTTGGACGACGTGGTGATCTTCGACGCGCTGTCGCTCGACGAGCTGTCGCGCATCGTGAACCTGCAGGTGGACCGGCTGGGGCAGCGGCTGGCCGAGCGGCGGCTGACCCTCGTGGTGAGCGACGCGGCCCGGGAGTGGTTGGCGCTGACGGGGTACGACCCGGCCTACGGCGCCCGTCCCTTGCGGCGGCTGGTCGCCAAGGAGATCGGCGACCGGCTGGCGAAGGCGCTGCTGTCCGGCGAGGTGCGCGACGGCGACACCGTGCTCGTCGACCGCCCGGCCGACCAGCACGCGCCGGGCCTCACCGTCACCCGAGCCTGACGCTCAGGGCCGCCGCACGGCACAGGCGCTGGGCGGCAGGTGGAGGGCCGCACGCAGGCGCTGGCTGGCTGCGGAGCGATCGTTGTTGTACGCGTGCGCGACGGGCGCATTGCTCTGCCAGATCTTGTCGCCCTTCGAGATCGTGAGGACCTTGTCGTAGTTGGACACGGACCTGATGAGAGCCGTTGCCGCCTTGGCCAGCTCGGGGTCGGCCTTGATCGCCGCGAGCTTGATCGTGTCCAGCCGCAGCTGCTCGGCGCGCTCCGTGGCATCGGCCGGTCCGTCGTCGAGGGCCAGGGTGAGCAGCAGCTCCCCCGGCAGCGCACTGTTGGTGGCGTTCACGTAGGCGGCTACGGCGGGGCTCGCGTCAGGTGGCATGACGGTCCGGCACTCGCGGTACCTCAGCGTGAGGTCTACCGGGGTGAGGCCGAACTGCTCGACGGTGAACGGCGATCCGGTGGCCACCACGGGCGGCTCGCCGGCTGCAGCAGCCGCCTTGATCGGTGCGGACAACGCGCCGGCGGAGCAGCCGGCAGTCGCGCCGGCCAGGATCAAGGGAACACACAGCAGGCCGATGGGCGCGCGTCGCACGGACAGGTCCTCTCCAGGCGGGACGCGGGCACCGAGCGGGCCCGCGTGTGGCGCACATCGGCTCGAATCGGGCTCCGCTGAAGGGGCCGCTCGCGGCCTTCACCCACCTGCTTCCGCCCCTCAGGCCGGTCTTGTGACTCCAGAACCGGGTTGGGTGGCGGAAACCGGGTTGGGTGGCGGAAACCGGGCTGGGTGGCGGAAGCGAGGGTCAGGCGGGACGGCGGCGGGCGCGGTAGGCGCGGACCTCCTGGCCGATGAGCCGGTCCACCAGGCCCGGCGCCCAGCGCTGCGCGGCGACGACGCCCCACTGCGCGCGTGGGAACACGATCAGCGCCTTGTTCCGCGCCACCCCGGTCAGCACCGCCTCGGCCAGCTCGTCCGGCCCGGGCAGCCCGCCCGGCTGAAGGCGCGCGGCGGACGTCCGCACGCTGCGCGTCGCCTCGTTCTCGCCGAGCCCAGGGTTGAGGTTGTCCAGCAGGGGCGTCGCGATGAATGCCGGGCACACCGCACTGACCCGCACGCCGACCGGCGCCATCTCGGCGCGCAGCGCCCGGCTCAGCGCGACGACGGCGTGCTTGGTCGTCGTGTACGGCAGCATCATCGGCACGGTCATCAGTCCGGCCATGGACGCCGTGTTCACGATGTGCCCGCTGCCCTGCTCGGTCATGATCGGCACGGCCGCCTGCACCCCGTGCACCACCCCGTGCAGGTTGACGGCGAGACACCGGTCCCAGTGCTCGTCGCCGAGCTCGTCCACGAGTCCGCCGACGCCGATGCCCGCGTTGTTGAACAGCAGGTCCAGCGATCCGTGGTCGGCCACCACCTGCTTGGCCACCGCGGCGAACGCCGTCCGGTCCGTCACGTCGAGCGCGACGGCCTGGCCGCCGAGCGAGGCCGCGGCTCCCTGCGCCGCGGTCTCGTCGACGTCCGCGATCACCACCGTGTGCCCCCGTCTGGCCAGCGCCGCGGCCAACGACCGCCCGATCCCGGACGCGCCGCCGGTGACCAGCGCCACCTGGCGCTTCACGCCGACACCCCCTCTGTTGGGCTGGCTGCCGGGCTGGCCGCCGCGCGCCCCAGCTCGGGATCCAGGACGACGTGCCGCGGGTCGACGCGCCGGGTACGGCGCCAGAAGTTGACCGTGGACGCCGGCCACAGCACCCGGTTGTTTCCGAACCGGTCGATGTACCAGCTGTGGCAGCCGGACGCCCACACCGTGTGCTTGCTGCGCTTGGTCAGCTCGGCGTTGAACTCGTCCTGGACCTGCTGCGGGACGCCGATGGAGCGCGCTCCGGCCTTGTCCCGCAACGAGATGCACTGCGCCAGGTAGCGGGTCTGCGTCTCGATCATGAAGATCATCGAGTTGTGGCCCAGTCCGGAGTTCGGGCCGACCACGAAGAACAGGTTGGGGAAGCCGGCGACCGTGACCCCCAGGTGCGCCTGCATGCCCTCGGCCCAGGCCTCGCGCAGCGTGCGCCCGCCCGGACCGGTCACGGTCAGGTGCTGGAACGGCTCGGTGACGGCGAACCCGGTGCTGAGCACGAGCGTGTCGACCTCGTGCCGGACGCCCTCGACGGTCACCACCGCGTCGGGCTCGATACGCGCGATCGCGGCGGTTTCGAGGGTGACGTCCGGCCGGTTGTACGTCGGCAGGTAGTCGTTGCTCAGCAGGATCCGCTTGCAGCCCATCCGGTACTGCGGGGTGAGCTTCTCGCGCACGACCGGGTCGGTGACCGCCTTGCTCAGCGTCCGGCGGCTGAGCTTCTCCATCACCTTCATCACGCCGGGCTTGGAGGTGAACGCGATGACCTGGGACTCGTTGCGCCAGTAGATGCCCGAGCGCACCAGCCAGTTGAGTCCGGGCACCTTCTCCAGCCAGCGCTGCTCGCGCTCGCTCACCGGCCGGTCCGCCTTGGGCAGGATCCACGGCGGCGTGCGCTGCAGCACGGTCAGGTGCGCGGCGCGCGGGGCGAGCTGGGGCACCGCCTGCACGGCGCTGGCCCCCGTGCCCAGGACGGCGACCCGGCGTCCGTCGATCGCCGCGGTGTCGTCGTCCGGCCAGTTCGCGGTGTGGAAGATGGTGCCGCCGAACGAGTCCAGCCCCTCGATGGACGGCAGGGACGGCTCGTGCAGCGCGCCGGTCGCCAGCACGAGCGAGCGGGTGCGCAGCGACGTGCCGCGGGCCGTGGTCAGCTGCCAGGTGCCGTTGACGTACCGGGCGTCCACGAGCTCCTCGCCGTACCGGATCCGTTCTGCCACACCGAAGTCGGCGGCGACCGTGCGCAGGTACTCCCAGATCTCCGGCTGCCGCGCGAACGTCCGGGACCACTGGGAGGACGGTGCGAACGAGAACGAGTACAGGTGCGAGCGGACGTCGCAGGCACAGCCGGGGTAGCGGTTGTCCCGCCAGACGCCGCCGAGGTCGTCCGCCTTCTCCAGCAGGACGACGTCCTGGACCCCGGTGCGACGCAGCTCGATCGCCGCGGCGAGACCGCCGAAGCCGGTGCCCACGACGACCGCCTCGTGCACCACGTCCGCGGGAGTCGAGCCAGTCGCGAGGGTCGCGTCCTCGGTGCTCATCGTGGTCCCTCCAGCAGAGCGCACAGGTGGTCGGTGATCGTCTCGGGCGCCTCGTAGCCGAGCATGTGGCCGGCGCCGGGCAGCACGACCAGCTCGGCGCTCGGAATCCGCTCGGCCAACCGTCGCGCGTGCGAGACGGGTGTCAGCTTGTCGCGGTCGCCGACGAGCACGGTCGTCGGGATGTCGGTGAGCTCGTCGAGCGCGGCGTACTCGTCGTGTCGACCCAGGGCTGCGTAGTAGGCGCCCACGGACGACAGTCTGGTCCTGGCCACCATCGCGCGGGTAGCGGCGACGTCGGCCGGGTCGGCGACGTCCCCGAACAGCAGGGCGCGCTGGCCGCGGGCGGTGATCGCCCGGCCGCCGCGCAGCGCCGGGACGTGCGCGAGCGCCCGCATGAGCCCCGCCTCGCCGCGGCGTCCGAGGCCGGACAGGTCGCCTGCGGAGGTGCTCACCAGCAGAGCCCCCCGGACCCGGTCGCGGACGACGTCCGGATGGGTCCCGGCGAACGCCATCACGGTCATGCCGCCCATCGAGTGCCCGGCGAGCACGAGCGGCCCGTGCGGTGCGACGGCGCGGATGACGGCGTCGAGGTCATCCCCCAGGTCGTGCACGCTGGCCTCGTGCCGGCGCCCGTGCCGCCCGGACTCGCCGTGCCCCGGCTGGTCGTAGCTGACCACCCGGACGTCGCGGCGGTCCAGGAGCCGGTCGGTGACCCGGTCCCACGCGCCGTGGTTCAGGGTCCAGCCGTGCGCGAGCACGACGGTGGGTGCGTCGTGCGGCAGCGGATCGGCGGGCTGGCGAACCCACGTGGCCAGCCGCGTGCCATCCGGCGCGAGCACGGTGATCCGGCTGCTGACGGCGTGTTGCGTCGACCCGGCGTGTTGCGTCGACACCGTGTGGTCCGGCGGCGAGCCTGGTGCCCTTGCGGCCACGCGAACTCCGATCTTCGGCCCCCTGCCTACTTACCTGAGGTAAGTTACCCGAGGTAGAGTGCCGCTGTGAAGACCCCCACCCGGCGGCGCGTCCCCCGCGCCGAGCGTGAGCAGCAGATGCTCGAGGTGGCCGAAGCCGTCTTCGCCGAGCGCGGCTACCAGGCGACGTCGATGGACGAGATCGCCACCCGGGTCGGTGTCACCAAACCCATGCTCTACGAGTACTTCGGCAGCAAGGACGGCCTGCTCACCGCCTGCCTCGCGCGCAGCCGCCAGCAGCTGCACGACAAGACCATGGCCGCCGTCTCGGCCGGTGGCGAGCCTCGGGCGATCATGCTGAACGCCGTCCGCGCGTTCTTCGAGTTCGTCGACGACCACGCCGCCGCCTGGGCGGTGCTGCAGTCCGAGGCCATGCTGAACGCCGGACCCGGCGCGGCCGAGATCGAGGAGATCCGCCGCCAGCAGAGCGACTACACGCAGGCCCTGCTGGGGTCGATGCCCGGCGCGGCCCAGGTCAGCCCGCTGGCCCTGCAGGTGCGCGCCGAGCTCGTCACCGGCGCGTGCGAGCGGGTGGCGATCTGGCGCTCGGGGCAGGAGGCACAGGTCAGCGCCCAGCAGGCAGCCGACCTCGTCATGGCCGCGCTCTGGCCCGGCCTCGGCGGCGAGACGGGTCCCGGAGTCGGCTAGTCGCGCCGCCCGAGCCAGTCCTCGACGAGCGACCGGTACCGCTCGGGCTGCTCCCAGAACGGCAGGTGCGAGCAACCGTCCAGGACCACCTGCTCGACCTCGACGCCGTTCCCCCGGATGCCGTCGACGAGCGGAACCTGCAGGGCCGGCGTCGCCTCGTCGAACTCACCGCTCAGCACGAGCGTCGGGACGGCGATCCCGCCCAGCCGTGAGTGCGACTCCCAGTCGCGGATGGTGCCGATGACGTGGAACTCGGACGGCCCGTTCATCGTGTGGTAGACCGTCGGGTCCTCGTCGATCTTGGCGAAGCCGGCCGCGACGCCGTCCGGCCAGGGGTCGAGCCGGCAGACGTGGCGCAGGTAGAACACCATGCACGCCTCGGCGTACTCGGCGGTGTCCGTGGTCTCGTCGGCCTCGTGCCGGCGCAGCGTCGCCTCGACGTCCGGCGGCAGGTCCGCGCGCAGCCGGTTCGCCTCGGCGACGAAGTCCGGGAACGATGCCGCCGTGTTGGACAGCACCAGGGAGCGCAGCCCGGGCGGCGACGTCAGCGCGTGCTCCTGGGCCAGGAACCCGCCCCAGGACTGGCCGAGCACGTGGTAGCGGTCGCCGATCCCCAGGTGCTGCACCAGGTTCGCCAGCTCCCGGACGAACAGCTCGACCGTCCAGTAGTCCCCGCCCCGGTCGGGGTGGTGCGTCGAGTTGCCGTTGCCCGCCTGGTCGTAGAGCACGACGGCACGGCCGCCGCGCGCCAGCTCGGCGAGCGGCAGCAGGTAGTCGTGCGTCGCGCCCGGACCGCCGTGCAGCACCACCAGCGGCGCCGGCCCGTCGGCCGACGGCGGCCACTCGCCGTCGATCCGGTACCAGGTCTGCGAGCCCTCGAAGTCGGCGTAGCCCTCGGTCGTCATGACGGCAACCTAGGTCAGTCGAGCTCGACGACGACGGGCGCGTGGTCACTGGCGCCCTTGCCCTTGCGCTCCTCGCGGACGATCTCGGCCCCCGTGACGCGTCTCGCCAGCGCCGGCGAGGTGAGCGCGAAGTCGATCCGCATGCCCTCCTTGCGGGGGAACCGCAGCTGCGTGTAGTCCCAGTAGGTGAACTGGCCCTCGGTGTACGGCCGGACGACGTCCGCGTACCCGGCGTCCACGACGGCCTGGAAGGCGGCGCGCTCGGGCGGGGAGACGTGCGTGCTGGTCGCGAAGACCGCCATGTCCCAGACGTCCTCGTCGCGCGGGGCGACGTTCCAGTCGCCGCCCAGCAGCACCTGCGCGTCGGGGTCGTCCGCGAGCCAGCCCGCGCCCGCCTCGCGCAGCTTGGCCAGCCAGTCCAGCTTGTAGGTCAGGTGCGGGTCGTCCAGCGTCCGGCCGTTCGGCACGTACAGGCTCCACACCCGCACCCCGTCGCAGGTCGCGGCGATCGCGCGCGCCTCCGCCGCCACCGGGTCACCCCAGCCCGGCTGACCCGGGAAGCCGATCTCGACGTCCGCCAGCCCGACCCGGGACACCACGGCCACGCCGTTCCACTGCGAGTGCCCGACGTGCGCGACCTCGTACCCGAGCCCCACGAAGGGCAGGTCCGGGAACTGGTCGTCCCGGCACTTGGTCTCCTGCATGAGCAGGACGTCGATGTCGGCCCGCTCGAGCCAGTCCACGACTCGGTCGACCCGCGCTCGGATGGAGTTCACGTTCCAGGTGGCGATTCGCACGGTCCCGAACCTACCTGGCGGCTCCGACAGCGTGCGCAGGCCCGCGCAGCCCGGCGGCGACTAGGGTCGGCGTCCATGACGACCGCACTCGTGACCGGCGCGACCGCCGGGATCGGCCACTCCTTCGTCCGCCACCTCGCCGCCCAGGGCTACGACGTCGTCCTCGTCGCCCGCGGGCGGGAGCGGCTCGACGAGGTCGCCGAGGAGGTCCGCACCGTCTACGGGCGCGAGGCCGAGACGATCGCGGCCGACCTCACCGACCGCGCCGACGTGCAGCGGGTGGCCGACCGCCTCGCGGACTCCGGCCGGCCCGTCGACCTGCTCGTCAACAACGCCGGCTTCGGGCTCGGGCACGGGTTCCTGCGCGGTGACGTCGCGGCGCAGGAGCGGCTGCTCGACATCCACTGCCGCGCGGTGCTCGTCCTCAGCCACGCCGCGGCCGAGCCGATGGTCGAGCGCGGCCACGGTGCGATCGTCAACGTGTCCTCGGTCGCCGGGTTCGCGGCCATGGGGACCTACTCGGCGGTCAAGGCCTGGGAGACGACGTTCAGCGAGGCGCTGGCCGGCGAGCTCGGCCCGCGCGGGGTCCGCGTCATGGCGCTGTGCCCGGGCTTCGTGAAGACGGAGTTCCACGAGCGCGGCCGGATCAACATGTCCCGGCTGCCGGCCGCTGGCTGGCTGGACGTGGACGACGTCGTCTCGGCGGCGCTCGCCGACCTCGACCGTGGCCGGGTCGTCAGCATCCCGAGCCGGCGCTTCAAGACCCTCTCGTTCCTGTCCCGGCACGCGCCGCGGTCGTTGGTGCGCAAGGCGTCCAGCACGATCCAGTCCCGTCGCGCCGGCAACTGAGCCGCACCCGATAGGCTCGGGGCCTGTGACGACTCCTCGCGAAGCCCTCCTCGCCCACATCACCGACTCCGCGATCGTGCGCGGCAAGGTGACCCTGTCCAGCGGTAAGGAGGCCGACTACTACGTCGACCTGCGCCGCATCACCCTGGACGGCGCCGCCGCCCCGCTGGTCGGCGAGGTCATGCTCGACCTGGCGGCCGACCTCGAGTTCGACGCCGTCGGTGGCCTGACCATGGGCGCCGACCCGGTGGCCGCCGCGATGCTGCACGCCGCAGCCGCGCGCGGAGAGCGGCTGGACGCCTTCGTCGTCCGCAAGGAGGGCAAGGCGCACGGGCTGCAGAAGCAGATCGAGGGGCCGGACGTCTCCGGACGGCGCGTGCTGGCCGTCGAGGACACCTCGACCACCGGTGGCTCCGCGCTCACCGCCGTCGAGGCGCTGCGCGCGGCGGGCGCCGAGGTCGTCGCCGTCGCGGTGATCGTGGACCGGGACACCGGCGCGGCCGAGAAGGTGCGCGAGGCAGGCCTGGACTACCTGTTCGCCTACGGCAAGGACGAGCTCGGCCTGTAGCCGCCAAGGTGACGCGGTGCGCGAACAGGCCCCCTGGCGGCGGCTGACCCGGCAGACTGACCGTCAGACGTCCGGAGCGACCGGGCAGGTGGGGGTGTCGCCGTGAGCATGATGCTGTTCCCGCTGGTGGTGCTGATCGGCATCCTGATGGTCGGCGGTTTCGTCGTGGCCCTGGTGCTGGCCAGCAAGCGCGAGAAGGGGCGGAAGGCGGCGCTGCAGGCGTTCGCCCAGGCCGGCGGCTGGCTGCTGGCCGGGCGGGACGACCGCTGGGTCGGCGCCTTCCAGGGGGCCCCGTTCGGGCAGGGTTCGGACCGGCACGCGGACGACGTCTGCGACCGGGTCGTGGGCGGCCAGCGTCAGGTGGCCTTCACCCACCGCTTCACGACCTACGAGACCGTGACGAGCACCGACGCGAACGGTCGGACGGTCACCACCCAGCAGCGTCGCGACCACGCGTACCGGGTGCTCGCGGTGGCCTTGCCGGTCCCCCTGGGTCGGGTCGTGGTGAGCCGGGAACGGCTGGGAGACAGGCTGTTGCGGGCCTTCGGCGGTCAGGACATCGAGATCGAGCACGCCGACTTCAACCGCCGCTACCGGGTCCGGGCCGATGACGAGAAGCTCGCCGTGGACCTGCTGAACCCGCGCACCGTGGAGCGGCTGCTCGCGCGTGACGACGCGTCCCTGCGGGTGGACGGCGGCTGGGTGATCGTGGTCGACGCCGGGCAGCTCGTGCCGGAGTTCGTGGAGGACCGGCTCCGGCTGGTGGCCGACCTGCTGGCCGGGGTGCCCCGCTTCGTCTGGCTCGACCACGGCTACCAGCCCGAGCAGGTCTGACCCGTTCGGCGCCACGGGAACCGCAGCGCCGGTCCGCACGTCTGAACGACCGGTAGCATCGCGCTGCACCCTCGGGAGGGAACCCCATGACCGGTGGCATCATCGCCCTGATCGTCGTGATCGTGATCGTCGTCATCCTGGCGCTGTACTTCGTCAGCCAGTACAACGGCCTGATCCGGCTGCGCAACGTCGTCCAGGAGTCGTGGCGGCAGATCGACGTCGAGCTCAACCGGCGGCACGACCTGATCCCGAACCTCGTCGAGACGGTGAAGGGTTACGCCTCGCACGAGCGAGAGACTCTGCAGGCCGTCACGAACGCGCGGGCGGCCGCCGCGGCGCCGGGTGCGTCCCCGGCGCAGCAGGCCCAGCAGGAGAACGTGCTGACGGCGGCCCTCGGGCGGCTGTTCGCGGTGGCCGAGGCCTACCCGGACCTCAAGGCGAACACGAACTTCCTGCAGCTGCAGCGCGACCTCACCGACACCGAGGACCGGGTGGCGGCGTCCCGGCGCTTCTACAACGCCAACGTGCGCGCGCTGAACACCAAGGTCGAGACCGTGCCGTCGAACATCGTCGCCGGCATGTTCCACATCACGACCGCCGAGTACTTCGAGGTCGAGGACGCCGCGACCCGGGCGGCCCCGCAGGTCTCCTTCGGGACGTCGACCTCGGCCGCCGCGGCGCCCGCGACGACCGCCCCGCCCGCGGCGGCGCCCGCGCCGTCCGCGCCCCAGGACTCCCCGCCCGCGCCCTCCTGACCACCACGCCTCACGCCCCTTCGCTGTTGATCACGTTCAGTGGGTGAACACCCGCTTCTCGAGGCGAACGACCCTCGAGAAGCGGGTGCAGACCCACTGAACGTGATCAACGCCCGGGGGCGGTGGCGGCCTGTCGACGGCGGCGCCGGCGGACGACGAGCGGCCCGATGATCGACGCGAGCACGGACGCCAGCGCGATCCCGTACGCCACGTAGCGCACCCAGGGCACCGAGTAGGCGACGTACCCGATCAGCACGAGCCCCGACCCCCAGGCCAGCGCGCCCACGATGTTGGCCGACAGGAACCGCGGGTACGGCATGGCAGCGGTCCCGGCCACGATGGGGGTGAAGGTGCGCAGCCACGGGACGAACCGGGCCACCACGACGGCCGACCATCCCCAGCGCTCGAAGAACGCCTCCGTCCGCGGCAGGTGCGCGGCCAACCGCCCGGCCCGACGCTCGACCCACGGGCGGCCGAGCCGCCGTCCGCACCAGTAGCCCACGGCGTCGCCGAGCACTGCGGCGGCGGCCACCCCCACCGCCAGCACCACCAGCGACAGCGGCGACGACGGGTGGGCGGCGAGCAGGCCGGCGGTGAAGAGGACCGTGTCGCCCGGGAGGAAGAACCCGACGAGCAGCCCGGTCTCGATGAAGACCAGCCCGAACAGGACGGCGTACAGACCGGCCGCCGTGTACTGCGCCAGGTCCGGGTGCAGCAGCTGGCTGAGCCACTCGCTCACGGGCCGTCGTCCGAGCCGCTCGGTTCGGCGTCCTCGACGAGCGGCGCGGTCGCGAAGAGGTAGGCGACCCGGCGGCCGCCCTCCGGGTGGTTCGTCGCATCCCGGACGAAGTACGGCTCGAAGACGGCCATGACCGCAGCGTTGACCTCGCGCAGCTCGTCGGCGGTCAGCCACGGGAAACCGCGGCTCACCTGCGAGGTGTCCGACCACTCGCCTTGCGTGGGCTCGGCGCGCCGCCACGTGGCCAGGTCGCGCCCGAGCCGGTCCAGGTAGAGCCCGACGACGGTGTCGGTCGCTGCCTGGGCGGCGTCGCGCCCCGACAGCGAGAACCCCTTGGCGGCTGCGGCCCACGGCCGCTCCCGACCGTCCACCGACTCGGCCCGGACGACGATCCCCCACTTCTCGAGGGCCCGCAGGTGGTAGCTCATGGCGCTGGGGGTGAGCCCGGTGAGCTCGGCCAGCTGGCTCGAGGTGCGCACCTTGCCCTGGTACAGCTCGTCCAGGACGGCGGTGCGCGCCGGGTGCGCCAGGGCGCGCAGGGCGCGGGGGTCGGTCAGGACGATCCGGTCGCCCTCCCGCTGCGGCTCGTGCGGGTCGTCGGACGGGTCGTCCTCGGACGGGGCGGGGACGTCGGGCACGACCCCAGCGTAAGGGGTTGCCAATCCAGATGTGAAACAGTACCTTCAGAAGTATGAAGCGACTGTTTCAGACCTCGACCGAGTCCGTGTGGCGGCACCGCGACCTGCGCATCGCTGCCCCGGCTCGGGCCCTCAGCATCCTCGGTGACGAGATCGCACTGGTGGCCCTCATGCTGCACGTGCACGACCTCGGCGCCGGCGCTCGCGGCGTCATGCTGCTGCTGATCAGCGCCGCCGTCCCCACCGTGCTGCTGGCCCCGCTCGCCGGTAGCCTCGCCGACCGGGTCGACTCGCGGCTGCTGCTCGTCACGGCCTCCCTGCTCCAGGTCGTCGTCTGCGTGGCGCTCGCCTTCACAGCGCCGCTGTGGGGCGTGTACCTGCTGGTCATGGCCCTCCAGGCCGGCCAGGCCGTGGTGAACCCAACCTGGCAGGCGCTCGTGCCGCGCATCGTCGGCGAGGCCGAGCTCGGCCAGGCGATGGGCGCCACCCAGGCGCTGTCCACCCTCGCGGCCGTCGCCGGAGCGCCCCTCGGTGGGCTCCTCAGCGGGCTCGGCGGCCAGCGCCTCCCGCTGCTCGTGGACGCCGGGACCTTCCTCGCCCTCGTCGCCGCTGCCCTGCTCGTCCGGACCCGGCGCGCCGGCCGCCACGACGCCGCGCTGCGCACCGCCGACCGCCCCAGGGCGCTGGACGGTCTGCGGGTGATCCGCGCCGACCGGCTCCTCTGGCCGATCTTCGTCGCGCTGTTCGCCTACATCGTGGTCGGCGAGGCCACCAACGTCGTCGAGGTCTTCCTGATCCGCGACCACCTGCACGGGACGTCGGTCCAGTACGGGCTCGTCGGTGCCGTGACCACTGCCGGGATCGTGGTCGGCTCGCTGCTCGCCGGGCGCATCCGCCGGACGCCGCGCCGGGTCGTCGTGGTCGTCGTCGGGGCGGCCGTGCAGAGCCTCGCGCTGCTGCTGGCCGGGCTGGTGCCGTCGGTGCTGGCGCTCGCGGTCGTCTACAGCACGCTCGGCGTCGCCAACGGGGCGCTCAACACCAGCACCGGCACGCTCGTGTTCACCCGGGTGCCCGACGCCGTGCGCGGCCGGGTCGGCGCCGCGCTCAACGGGGGGTCCCGCGCCTGCTCGATCGTGGCGCTCGCGCTCGGCGGGCTCGCCGGGTCCGAGCTGGGGGCGGCGCCGTCGTTCGTGCTCTTCGGCTCCCTCGCGCTCGTCGTCGTCGGGTGGTTGGCGCTGCGGGTGCTGCCGCTGCGGGACGTCGCGCCGCCGGAGCCGGCCGAGTCCACCGCGCCCGCCGAGCGTGCACCGGTGGGTGCGGCGAACGGGTCGTGATCACGACCACCTCGCCGCACCCACCCCCGCACCCACCCACCCCGCACCCACCCGCGCACGCTCACCCCCGGTTCACCACGCCGCCTTCACATCGATGGCCGAGCCCGTGCTCGCCGATCGCCTAACCTGTCGGACATGGCGGACCAGCGACCCGGCGACGACCCGACCCGGGTGATCCGCACCCCTCCCAGCCCGAACGGGCCCTCGCGCCCGTCCTCGGGCGGCTCGGGCCGCGCGCCCGACGCGCCGCCCGGTTTCGGCGTCCACGCCCCCGGCGCCCAGCCGCCCGCTCAGCCGCCGTACGGGCGCCGCCCCAGCCAGCCGCTGGCTCCGAAGGGCCCCGGTGGACCGTCCGGACCCACCGGCCCAGCCGGCCCCGGTCCCCAGCCGCCCGCGCAGCCGGCGAAGGCCCGTCGCGGCTTCCGGCCCGGCTGGAAGGCGATCGTGCTGATCGTCGTCCTGGCCCTGATCGTCTACCCGGTCGCGCTGTTCTTCGTCGCGTGGCGGCACCTGGGGCGCGTCGACGCCCTGCCCGCCAACACCGCCGCCACACCCGGCCGCACCTATCTCGTGGTCGGCTCGGACTCGCGCAAGGGACTCACCAAGGCCCAGCGCAAGAAGCTGCACACCGGCGGCGACTTCGGCCAGCGCACCGACACGATCATGCTGCTGCACCTGCCGGCCAACGGTGGGCCCAACGTCCTGATGAGCATCCCGCGCGACAGCTACGTCTCGATCCCCGGGCACGGCAAGAACAAGATCAACGCGGCGTACGCGTACGGCGGCCCCAAGCTGCTCGCGCGGACCATCGAGCAGGCCACCGGCGTGCAGATCGACGACTACGCCGAGATCGGGTTGGGCGGCTTCGCCTCGATGGTGGACGCCGTCGGCGGCGTGCAGATCTGCCCCAAGCGCAACATGAAGGACAAGGACGCCGGACTCAACGTCAAGAAGGGTTGCCAGCAGGCGGACGGGGCCACCGCGCTCGGGTACGCCCGGGCCCGCCACTCCGACCCGCGTGGCGACCTCGGCCGGGTGGAGCGTCAGCGTGAGGTGCTCGGCGCCATCGTGGCCAAGGCCAGCACCCCGACCACGCTGATCAACCCGTTCAAGGCGTTCCCGCTGGCCTCCAGCGGCGCCGCGACGCTCACCATCGACGAGCACACCGGGCCGGTCGCGCTGCTGAAGTTCCTGCTGGGCATGAAGTCGGCGGCCGGCGGTGGGGGACTGTCCATCACCGTGCCGGTGTCGGGCACCGGCAACCGGCCGGGTGCGGGGTCGGTCGTGCTGTGGGACAAGGAGCAGGCCAACATCGTCTTCAAGGCCCTGCGCGAGAGCGACACCCGCCCGATCATCCCGATCGCCGCCGAGCAGAAGAAGCTCATCGGCTAGCTCCGTGCGGGCTCAGCCCTGCGAGGACCGCTCGGCGCGCCGGTGCCGCAGGTACTCGAAACCGATCGGGATGACGGAGACGAACACGATCAGGATCGCGATCGCCTCGACGTTCTTGGCGACGAAGTCGATCGTGCCGAGGAAGTAGCCGGCGAGCGTCATCGTCGTCACCCAGAGCACGGCACCGATGGCGCTGTAGACGTAGAACTGCCGCCGGTCCATCCGGCTGACGCCCGCGATCAACGTGATGAAGGTCCGGACGATCGGCACGAAGCGGCCGAGGATCAGGGCGCGGGCGCCGTACCGCTCGAAGAAGGCGTGGGTCTGGTCCACGTGCTTCTGCCTGATGAGCCTGGAGTTCGGCCCGGTGATCCTCGGCCCCATCGCCCGGCCGATCTCGTAGCCCGCGATGCTGCCCGCGAACGCTGCCACGATGAGCAGCGGGATCACGTACGCCAGCGAGTGGTGCAGCGTGCCCTGGGAGATCAGCAGTCCGAGGGTGAACAGCAGCGAGTCGCCGGGCAGCAGGAAGAAGAAGAGCCCGCACTCGATGAACACCACCAGCAGCGTGCCGGGCAGCGCGTAGGTGTCGATCAGGTGCTGGGGGTCGAGCCACGACGGGCCGAGTGCATGCATCACGCGCACCAGCGTAGGTGTCCGCGAGGTGTGCGCCCTACGCTCGCTGCGTGGATGCGGTGGAGATCGGGTGGGAGAACGGGTCGGAGATCGGCGTGGGTCCGTGGGTCGGGCCGTGGCCGGACGACGCGCGGTACGACCCGGAGCTGCTGGCCGAGGGTGACGCGCGCAACGTCGTGGACCGCTACCGCTACTGGCGGATGGCGGCCATCGTGGCGGACCTGGACACCCGCCGGCACCCGTTCCACGTGGCCGTCGAGAACTGGCAGCACGACTTCAACATCGGGTCGGTGGTGCGGACGGCGAACGCGTTCCTCGCCGCGCAGGTGCACGTCGTCGGGCGCCGCCGGTGGAACCGTCGCGGCGCGATGGTCACCGACCGCTACCAGCACCTGTCGCACCACGACGACGTGGCCGCGCTGATCGCGTGGGCGCACGAGCGGTCGCTGCCGCTGATCGGCGTCGACAACCTGCCGGGTGCCGTCCCGCTGGAGGGCTACCGGCTGCCGCGAGCGTGCGTGCTGCTGTTCGGCCAGGAAGGGCCAGGACTGTCGCCGGCGGCGCACGAGGCCTGCGACGACGTCCTGTCGATCGCCCAGTTCGGCTCGACCCGCTCGATCAACGCCGGCGCTGCCGCGGCGATCGCCATGCACACCTGGATCACCCAGCACGCGACCTAGCCCGTGCCCCCCACCCGCACCATTCGCGCTAGACGTGGTTCTTCGGCCCGAATAGCCACACCAAGCGCGATTGGTGCGGGGGGTCAGCGGGACCAGACGCGGCGGTGCGACCGGACGTCGGGCGACGCGGTCTGCGTCCACACCCGGCGCCAGCGGGCGACGTCCGGGCCGGACGTCGTCGGCGTGACCCCCTGGGCGGCCCGCCGGGTCGCGTCCCACCAGGAGGTCTCGTCCTCGTCCATGAGCTGCGCGACGGCGCCCTCGAGCCGCGCGCCGAGCTCGCGCGCGCCCTCGCCCTCGCGGGCCTTGATCGGGTCGCCGAACCGCATCGTGACCGGCGGGCGGCCGGGGACCGGCCAGCCACGACCACGGGGCATCGCGGCGAACGAGCCGCGGATCGCGATCGGGACCACCGGGACGTCGTGCTGCACCGAGAGGAAGGCCGCACCGTGCCGGAACTGCCGGGTCCAACCGTCGGGGGAGCGGGTGCCCTCGGGGAACACGACGATGGACCAGCCGTCCTCCAGCAGGTCGCCCGGCGTCGACGACAGCGATCCCGAGCGCCGCTCGATCGGGAAGGTGTTGAACACCATCGCCGAGCTCGTCGCCCGCCACCAGGTGTCGAAGAAGTAGTCGGCGGCTGCGGCGACGGCGGTGCGCCGCCGCCAGCGGTCCGGCAGCGAGCAGAGGATCAGCGGGGTGTCCAGGTGCGAGGTGTGGTTGGCCACGAAGATGACCGGACCGCCGACCCGGTCGAGCACGTCCAGCCCGTGCACGGTCGGCTTGATCTCGTGGCGCAGCAACGGTCCCAGGCCGAAGCGCTGGATCCCGTCGCGGACCGCGATGGCGGCCGGCCCACGCGCCCAGGACGTCGGGAAGGGCTCGCTCTGCTTCGGCGGCACGAACGGCTCCGCCGAGCGCGGCACCATGGAGCGACGACCCCAGCGCCAGCCCTTCGACACCATCTTGATGTCCTGCCGGGCGCCGCGCAGCAGCTGCCCGGACAGCACGTGCCGGGTCACGTGCACGACGGGGCCGGTCATCGCACGTCCGCGATCAGGTGCGGTGGGTTGCGCAGGTAGGTGATGGACGGCGAGCGACCGACGGTGCCGGACGCCATCTCGAGCGCGTCCTGCAGCGAGGACGCCGCCCGGAACCCCATGCGCTCCACCGCTCGCCGGTTCGCGCCGACCCAGATCACGTCGCCCACGTGGTCCATGGCGTGCGCCGCCCAGTACCACATGTAGAACGGGTGGACGCCGTGGTAGGCGTGCGACGTCCGGTACAGGTGGATGTACCAGGGGTCGGTCGCGTACTGCTCCTCGAACTTCGCCTCGATCACCGACGGCTCGGTGGACGTCGTGAGGACCTCCTCGTAGAAGTCCACGTACGACGGGTGGTGCAGCTGGTTGAAGTCCTCTTCGACCGGGTGGTAGAGGATCACCGCGCCGCCCTTGCGGACGACGGGCTGGCCCCGGTAGCTGTTGAAGTAGTAGCCGAGCCCCATGCAGGTCGCGAGGATCGGGTTCATCACGGAGTTCACGTTGTACGGGCCGAGGTACGGCACGCCGAGCACCAGCACGTCGCTCTGCCCCTGCACCTCGACCATCTGCTGCTCGTGCACCTTCGCGACGGTCAGCTCGTGCACGGCCTCGGTCTCGCCGGCATTCACCCCGGTCAGCCCGTACGGCGCGCGCATGCCCTGGAAGATGTTGTGCCGCAGGCCCTTCGGGGCCACCGCCAGCCCGCGGCGGGCGGCCAGCATGGACGCCTGGTCCTTGACGCCCCACTCCCACTCGCGCTTCATCAGGAACTTGTAGTTGGTGGGGAAGACGTCGTTGTTGAGCGTCGTCTCGATGGTGAAGATCTTCAGGTGGTCGGCCAGCATCCGGCCCATCCGCCAGGCGCTGTGGTGCATGGCCGACTTGGTGTGGTCCATGAACGAGCGCGAGTGCACCATCGTGTGGCTGTTGTGGTGGTGCCGCAGCGACTTGTACGACGCGAGCCCGATCGGCACGGACTTGTGGCCGCCGTCCATCGCCACCAGGTTGACGTTGACGTAGATCAGCAGGTCGGACTCGGCCGCCCGCCGGTTGATCTCGACGTCCTCACCGCGGTCGGTCTGCCCGACGTGCAGCAGGTTCGCCTTGTCCTCGGCGTCGTGGTTGTAGAGCGCGCCCTGCGGGAAGAACGAGCGGAAGACCCGCTCGCCCACGATGTCCTTGAGCTCGGCCGGTGTGAGCCGGCGGTGCAACGCGTTGGCGGACACGATCTCGACGTCGTCCACGCCGGAGGCGGCGGCCATCGTGAGGACCTGCTCGATGATCCGCTGGCGGATGTCCGGCTTCACCATGGGCGGCAAAGGCAGCGAGATGTCGTCGAAGGCGATGGTCAGGCGCATGCCGGAGAACAGCAGCGCGGGCAGCGGGTCGCTGCCGACCGGCTCGAGCAGCGCGCGGCGGATCGCGCCGTCGACGTCCCGGATGCCCGGCATCGCCTCCGGCGGGTAGACGACGCGGGTGCCGCGCGGGAAGGTCTCCAGCCGGAAGCCCTCCCCCTCGTGGACGACGAGCGGCGGGGTGCGGTCGTCGACCTCCAGGACGAAACCGGGGCGGGTCACGAGCTTCTCCTTGCCTGGGAACGGAACTGTCCGGTGCTCATGCGCGGCTCCGGACGTCGAAGCAGACCTTGACGGCACCGAGCCGGCCCGCGGACTGGGCGTGGTCCAGCGCCTCGCGCCAGCGGTGCAGCGGGTAGCGACCGGCCACCACGTCGTCCATCGGCGCCTGCTCGGCCAGCCGCATCGCGACGTCGAAGGCGTCGCCGGACGACGCGTACGTGCCGGCCACCTCGAGCTCGCGGAACCACGCGGGGGACAGGTCGGCGCCGGCCGGCATGCCGGACAGCACCGCCCGCCCGCCGGCCTTCGTGGAGCGCAGCACCGTGTCCAGCGACGACGTCGAGCCGACGGCGTCGACCGCGACGTCCACGCCGCCGAGCAGCATCTCGCTGGCGCCGGTGAGCCGGGCGGCGGGAGCCGGAAGTCCTTGCGGCGCAACGCGCAGCGCCCGGGTGGTCCGCCGCACGGCGCGCATCGCCTCGTCCGGTGCGGCGACGTCGCTGGCGCCGAACCGGCGGGCCAGGTCGGCCTGCCGTCCGTGCTTGGCGATCACGGTGATCCGCCCCGCGTCGGTCAGCTCGCGCAGCGCCAGCACCGCGAACAGGCCGACGGCGCCGGCTCCGGAGACGAGTACCGAGCCACCCGCCGGCACCTGCGCCCGCCGGGCCAGCTGCACGGCGCAGGCCAGCGGCTCGACCAGCACCGCGCGCTCGTCGGTCAGCGAGTCCGGCACCGCGTGCAGCTGCGAGCGGTGCACCGTCAGCCGCTCGCCCCAGCCGCCGCCGGTGTCCTGGCAGAAGCCGGTCTGCAGCCCGGGCGAGATGTGTCCGACGGTCACGTGGTTGCACAGGTTGGTGCGGCCCTGCTGGCACGGCTCGCACGGGTCGACGCCGCGGGCGGCGCAGGCCAGCACGGGGTCGACCACCACGCGGGTGCCGCGGGGCAGGTCCTCGCAGTCCTCGGCCAGCTCGCCGACCACCTCGTGGCCGGGCACGAACGGCATCGAGACCAGCGCCGAGAAGTACAGGGACGTCTGCCCGGTGATGGCGCCCAGGTCCGACCCGCAGATCCCGGAGAGCAACGGCTTGACCTGCGCCCAGCCCGGACGGCGGACGGCCGGCTCGTCGCGGGTGACCAGGCGCAGCGGCGCCATCGGGCCCACGAGCAGCCCGGGCATCCGCCCGCCGCTCACCTTCGCGGCGGCGAACCGCGGGATCGAGCGGAACATCTCCAGCGCCAGCATCACGGCAGGCTCACCCCCGTGGTGTCGTGCCGGACGTCGGGCACCCGGCCGCGTGAGGTCGCGGGCGGCGTCCGCCACGTCTCGACGGGCCAGCGCGCGGCCCGGGCGGCCCGGTACAGCGGGACGTCGGGCGAGACCGCGGTGGGACGGCCGACCGCGCGCAGCAGCGGCAGGTCGGAGTGGCTGTCCGCGTAGCCGAACGAGCGCGACAGGTCGTAGCCGTTCACCTCGGCGTACCGGACCAGCCAGGCGGCCCGCGACTCACCGACGAGCGGGGGCGAGGCGAGGTAGCCGGTGGCCCGGCCGCGCTCGTCCACGGCCAGCTCGGCGGCGACGACGTGGTCGAACAGGGGCGCCAGCGGGCGGGTGAGCGGCCGGATCGCTCCGGTGAGCAGCACCGTGTGGTGGCCGGCCGCGCGGTGCTCGCGCACCCGGCGCATCGCCGCGCCCGACACCCGCTCCAGCACGTGCGGTGCGATGACCTCGTCCACGAGGGAGTCCAGCTCGTGCAGGTCGGCGCCGGCGTAGCGGCGGTAGACGGCGCGCAGGAACCCGCCGCGGTCGCGGCGCTCGGCCCCGACGTACGACGGCATGCGGCGCAGCAGCCGGCCGATCTCGCGGGCCCGCCCGGCGCCGTCCAGCTCGGGCAGCCGCAGCCACAGGTACGTCTCGATCACGTTGCTGGACAACAGGGTGCCGTCCATGTCGAAGACCGCCAGCACCTTCTGGCCGGGCTCGCCCGCGTCGCCGTCGATCTTGCGTCGCCCCGGGTCGCCGGCCGCCTGGCGCTTGCGCCGGATGACGTCGTACTTGCGCATCGGCTCGGTGACGCTGGGGCAGTGCACGTCGCGGATGTAGTGCGTCCAGTCCACGACCGCGGTGTCGAAGCCGAACAGCTCGAGGTCCGCCGGGTCGAGCGCACGGTGCAGCGCCAGGGTGTGGTCGTCCATGAACTGCAGCTCGACCTGGGTGTACGAGCGGTACAGGTCCAGGTAGCGGCGCAGGAACTCCAGCCGGCGCCGGGTGCGGTCCAGGTCGCGGGAGAACTCGCGAGCCCGGTCGCTGCGCGGCAGCAGGCCGAGCGCGCGGTCGGCCAGCCGGTGCACGGCCTCGCCCTGGGTGAGCAGTCGTTCGGCCTGGTGCGAGCCGGGGAAGTGCCACGTCGCCAGCGGCACCGCGCCGCGCTCGCCGAGGTCGAACGGGTGGTGCTCGAAGTACTCGCGGACCAGCTCGTAGAGCAGCCGGAAGGTCAACGGGTTGCGCGCGCCCGACGAGACGTGGAAGTAGTCGGGCCTGCCCGGCTCGGGGCTCGTCGCGCACACCGCCAGCAGCGCGTTGACGACGTGGTCGACCGGCACGATGTCGACGATCGAGTCCGGTGCGGCGGGCATGTCCGGCAGCTCGCCGCGGCCGTACGCCAGGATGATGGGCTCGGCCATCTTGAAGCCCTCGATCCAGCCGGGGTGCGGCCAGACCAGCGCGGACTCGATGATGGATGGCCGCACGATGCTCACCGGGATCGCGGGCGCACCGGGCGCGTCGACCGACGTCCCGCTGGTGAGCTCCTCGACGACCCGCTCACCCATCGCCTTGGTGAAGGTGTAGACGTCCGTCCAGCCGAGGCTGCGGGCGCGCTCGCCACCAGCCTTGAGCTGCTCCTTCTTGACCCACTCGCGGCGGCGCCGCTCGGCGTCCTGCGCGGCGGTGATGGGGCCGGCGCGACCGTGCTCCTTCTCGGCCTCGGTGCTCAGCCGCTTCAGCACGTCGCCGCGCCGCGAGTCGTCCTCGATCTGCTGGGCGAGCCGCAGGCCGGCGTCCCGCTCCGCACGCCAGTCGACCTCGTGCGCCACCGAGCGCTCGGGGATGGCGCCGCGGCGACGTCCACCGACGTAGGCGGTCGAGACGTGCACGTAGTGCACCGGGTGGTCCGCGCTGGCCTCCAGCACCCGCTGCAGCAGCGAGTGCGTGCCGACCACGTTGGTGGTGAACGCCTCCTGGATCGGCGGGTCGAACGAGACGTCGCCCGCGCAGTGGATGACGACGTCGAGGTCCGTGGGCAGGACGGGCAGGTTGCGCAGGTCACCCTCGATGACCTCGACGCGGTCGAGCAGGGCGTCGACGCCGCCCGCGCGCTCGGCGGCGGTCTGGAAGGTCGGCTTGGCGAGCAGGCCGGCGATGCGGTCGCGTCCCGGTTGGCCCGACTTCGGTCGGACGAGGACCACGGGCTGGGTGCCGGGCAGCTCGGTCAGCATGCGCTGGAGCAGCGCCTCGCCGACGAAGCCCGTCACGCCGGTGACCAGGATCCGCCGGCCGTCGAGCTGGTCCTGCAGTCGCACTGACCCCTCCTCGCCCGGAACACCTGTCCGACGCATCCAACCACTTCGGCGCGCCGGGGCGCCCGGATGGGTGCCGATCCGGCGTACGGTCGGCCGATGGTGACGACGCAGGCGGGCGCGACCGAGCCGGATTGGTCCGGGTACTACGCACGCCGGGCCGACCGCCCGCCGCGCGAGCTGCTGCTGCGGGCGCACGCGACGTACGAGCAGGGTGGTCGCGGCCCGGGCGAGGCGGTCGACCTGGGCTGCGGGGACGGCGCGGACACCGGCTGGCTGCTGCGGCACGGCTGGTCGGTCACGGCCGTGGACGCCTCCCCGGCCTGCGAGCCCTACGTGCGGTTGAATGCCGGCGACTACACCGACCGCCTCGACCTCGTCGTCGCGGACGTCGCGGACGTGGACCTGCCGGACGCCGACCTGGTGGTGGCGTTCTTCAGCCTGCCGTTCGTCGCGCCGGAGCGGTTCGACGACGTGTGGGAGCGGGTGCGGGCCGCGGTGCAGCCGGGTGGGGTGCTCGCGGTGGTGCTGTTCGGCGACCGCGACTCGTGGGCGGCCGAGCACCCGGAGATGACCTTCCACACCCGCGCGGCGGTCGAGTCCCGGCTCACCGGGCTGGACGTCGTCGAGCTGACCGAGGACGAGCGGGACGGCGCCAGCGACGTCGGACCCAAGCACTGGCACGTCTTCGAGGTCGTCGCCCGGGCCTTGTGAGCGGGGCCGCGCGGCTCTAGTTTCGCGCCATGACGCAGACCGGCGCCCGGCTCGCGCTGGTGGTCGGTGTGGGCCTGGCTCTGCTGGCCGTGCTCGCCTTCGGGTGGGCCACCGGACTGGCTGCAGTCGGTGGGGTGGCAGTCGGGCTCGCGGCGCTCGCGCTCGCGATCGGCTGGCAGGTCCCCAACGACCCGGACGACGGCCTCGCCCAGCGTGTGCTGCGGGGGGCGATCATCGGGTTCGGTGTGGCGGTGCTTGCGAACGGCACGCTTGAACTGGTCGACCGCCTGCAGTACGGCGCCGACGAGGAGTGGCTGACGTCGTTCCTGTTCTGGGACGTGCCCAGCACCCTGCTCTGCGCCGGGGTCGGCGCCGTCGTCCCGGTCGTCCGGTCGGCTGCGCGACGGGCCTGACTCAGCCCTGGTCCACGGGCTGGAACTGCCCCACCAGCGGGACGACGTCCGCTATCGAGTCGACGACGCGCGTCGGGCGGTACGGGAAACGGTCCACCGCCTCGGCCTTCGTCGACCCGGTCAGCACCAGGATCGTCCGCAGCCCGGCCTCGAGCCCGCTGATCACGTCGGTGTCCATCCGGTCGCCGATCATCACCGTCGACTCCGAGTGCGCGTCGATCCGGTTCAGCGCGCTGCGCATCATCAGCGGGTTCGGCTTGCCGACGTAGTACGGCTCGACGCCGGTCGCCCGGGTGATCAGCGCGGCGACCGAGCCGGTGGCCGGCAGCGAGCCCTCGGTGGACGGCCCGCTGGCGTCCGGGTTGGTGGCGATGAACCGCGCCCCCGCCTCGATCAGCCGGATCGCCCGGGTGATGCCCTCGAACGAGTAGGTGCGCGTCTCGCCGAGCACCACGTAGTCCGGGTCGCGCTCGGTCAGCGTGTAACCGACGTCGTGCAGCGCCGTGGTCAGCCCGGCCTCGCCGATCACGTACGCGCTGCCGCCCGGCCGCTGGCCGTCCAGGAACTGCGCGGTCGCCAGCGCCGACGTCCAGATCGACTCCTCGGGCAGGTCGATCCCGCTCCGCAGCAGCCGCGCCTTGAGGTCGCGCGGGGTGTAGATCGAGTTGTTGGTCAGCACCAGGAAGCGCCGCCCGGACGTCTGCAGCGCCGCGATGAACTCGGGCGCACCGGGGATCACGTGCTCCTCGTGCACCAGCACGCCGTCCATGTCGGTGAGCCAGCACTCGACCGGCTTCGGGCTCGTCATGGGCCCATGGTGACAGCACCGCCGGATAGCGTCGCGGGCATGACGAGACGACTGGTCGTGATCGGGGCCGACGCCGCCGGCATGAGTGCGGCGAGCCAGGCCCTGCGGGTGGCGGCCAAGCGCGGGCAGGAGCTCGAGGTGATCGCCCTCGAGTCCACCGACCACGTGTCGTACAGCCAGTGCGGGATCCCCTACTGGGTCGCCGGGGACGTCGAGAGCGCCGACGCGCTCGTCGCGCGCACGGCGGACCAGCACCGGGCCAACGGCATCGACCTGCGGCTCGGCTCGACGGTGACCGAGCTCGACCTGGACGCGCGGGCCGTCGTCGTGCGCACCGACGCCGGCAGCGAGCGGGTCGGCTTCGACGAGCTGATGATCGGTACCGGCGCCGAGCCGATCGTGCCGGACTGGGCCCGCGGCGTCCCCGCGGTGATGCAGCTGAAGACGCTGGACGACGGCACCGCCTGGCGCCGGCTGCTGGCCGCGACCGACGGCAAGGCACCGGAGCGGGTGCTCGTGGTCGGCGGCGGGTTCATCGGCGTCGAGGCCGCCGAGTCCTTCGCCAAACGCGGAGTGCGCACGCTCCTCGTCACCCGCAGCGACGAGCCGATGGCGCACTCGCTCGACCCGGCGATGGGCGCCCTGGTGCGCCGCGGGCTCGAGGACCTCGGCGTCGAGGTGGTCACCGGGGTCGAGGTGTCCGGCCTCGAGCAGCGCGACGGCGGGATCAGCGCGGCCTGCGTGAGCGGCGTGGAGCACCAGGCGGACGCGGTGGCGCTCGCGATCGGCGTCCGGCCGCGGGTGGCCCTGGCCCGAGCGGCCGGGCTGCCCCTCGGCGAGCACGACGGGCTGGTGCCGGACGACACGCAGCGCGTGGCCGACGGCGTGTGGGCGGCCGGGGACTGCTGCGAGGTCTGGGACCGGGTGCTCGAGCAGCACTGGTACACGCCGCTGGGCACCCACGCGAACAAGGCCGGGAAGGTGGCCGGTACCAACATCGGTGGCGGCTCGGCCCGCTTCGCCGGCTCGGTCGGCACCGCGATCACCCGCGCCGGCGCGGCCGAGGTGGCGCGGACCGGCGTCCTGGCGTCGTGGGCCCGCGAGCGCGGCTGGGACGTCGACGAGGTGAGCGTCGAGTCCACCACCGCGGCGGGCTACATGCCCGAGGCCGACCCGATCACGGTGCGCGTCGTCGGCGAGCGGGGTACCGGACGGCTGCTCGGTGGCCAGATCGTCGGCGGACGCGGCGCGGGCAAGCGGATCGACGTCCTCGCGATGGCGCTGTGGTCCGGGCTCACGGCGGCGGACGTCGCCGAGGCCGACCTCGCCTACTGCCCGCCGTTCTCACCCACCTGGGACCCGGTCGCCATCGCCTGCAAGAAGCTCGCCGCCACCCTCTAGCACTCGACCTGCGCTCGCGCCGTCCAATAGGTTCTAGCCAGGCCGCACCGTGACCGTGCCACGACCCTCCAGGAGCCTTGATGCCCATCGCAACGCCCGAGTCGTACGCCGAGATGCTCGACCGCGCCAAGTCTGGCGGTTTCGCCTACCCGGCGATCAACGTCAGCTCGTCGCAGACGCTGATCGCGGCGATCCAGGGCTTCGCGGAGGCGGAGAGCGACGGCATCGTGCAGGTCTCGACCGGTGGTGCCGAGTACCTGTCCGGCTCGACGGTGAAGGACATGGTGACCGGCTCGGTCGCGCTCGCCGCGTACGCCTACGAGGTGGCCAAGAACTACGACGTGCAGATCGCCCTGCACACGGACCACTGCCCGAAGGACAAGCTCGACGGGTTCGTCCGGCCGCTGCTGGCGATCTCGCGCGAGCGCGTCGCGCGCGGCGAGCTGCCGCTGTTCCAGTCGCACATGTGGGACGGGTCCGCCGTGCCGGTGGAGGAGAACCTGCAGATCGCCCGCGAGCTGCTCGAGGCCGCGCACGCCGCGCACATCATCCTGGAGATCGAGGTGGGCGTGGTCGGCGGCGAGGAGGACGGCGTCGTCGGCGCGATCGACGACAAGCTGTACTCCACGCCCGAGGACGCGATCGCCACCGTCGAGGCGCTCGGCCTGGGCGAGAACGGCCGCTACATGACGGCCCTGACGTTCGGGAACGTGCACGGCGTCTACAAGCCGGGCAACGTGAAGCTGCGCCCCGAGATCCTCAAGCAGGCGCAGGACGCGGTCGCGTCCGCCAAGGGCCTGGACGCCGGGTCCAAGCCGTTCGACCTGGTCTTCCACGGCGGGTCCGGATCGCTCCCGTCCGAGATCTCGGACGCGGTCGACTACGGCGTCGTGAAGATGAACGTCGACACGGACACCCAGTACGCCTTCACCCGCCCGGCGGCCGCGCACATGTTCCAGAACTACGACGGCGTGCTGAAGGTGGACGGCGAGGTCGGCAACAAGAAGGCCTACGACCCGCGCGCCTGGGGCAAGGCCGCCGAGGGCGGCATGGCCGCGCGCGTCGTGGAGGCCTGCCAGAACCTGCGCAGCGCCGGCCAGCGGCAGCGCTGACCCCCGACGTACGGCGGATGGAGGCGGGGTGTTCAGTCTCTGGGGCACGCTCATCCCGCTGATCCTCGGCTGCGCCCTCGTCCCGGTGCAGAGCGTGGTCACGATCCTGCTGCTGCGCGCCGAGAACGGCCGTCCGAAGGCGTTCGCGTGGGTCCTGGGCATGACGGGCGCGCGCGTCTTCCAGGGTCTGATCTTCGCGTTGCTGCTGCACACCAGCAGCGCCATCGCCGAGGACGCCGACGACGGGCCGGGCGCGGTGGCGTCGTTCATCTTGCTGCTGGTGTCCCTGACGATGCTGCTGTCGGCGCTCGGGGCCGCCCTCAAGCACGGTGACCCCGATGGGCCCCCGCCGCGGTGGCTCAGCGTCGTCGACCGGATCTCGCCGGCGAACGCGTTCGGCATCGGCATCGCGATGATCCTGCTCAGCGTGAAGTTCTGGGTCTTCACCGTCGGCGCCGTCTCGGCCATCGCCGGCGCTGGCCTGCCCCTCGCCGAGCGCGTGCTCTCGTTCGCGCTGTTCATCGCCCTCGGCGAGTCGACCCTGCTGGCGCTGCTGGCGATCGGCTTCGTCTCGCCCGTCCGCTCCGCGGCGCTGCTGGACAAGATCGTCGGCTGGCTGGTCGCCAAGAACCGCATCCTCGTCATGACGCTGGGCCTGGTGTTCGGGCTGTGGTTCCTGGTCAAGGCCCTGCACGGGCTGGGCGTCCCCTCCTGACACCTGCCCCCCGGCGTGCTCCGCCCCCGCTGTTGATCACGTTCAGTGGGTCTAGACCCGCTTCTCGAGGTGAACAACCCTCGAGAAGTGACAGCAGCCCTTGGGGTCCTCGTCGCTGGCGGCCGGGGGCGGTGCCGTCGTCCACAGGAAGCCCGGCCCGTCCCGTCGTCCACAGATGCCGGTAGAGGCCTACGCGACCGCGCTCTGGGCGGCGACCCTGTCCGGATGACCGGACTGCCTTACCCCCGCCTCGATGCCGTCGTCGCCGCGCAGCGCGGTGTCTTCACCACGGCCCAGGCACTGGACGTCGGGATGCACCCGCGCGAGATCCAGCGCGGTCTGGCGGACGGTCACTGGGTCCGCCTGCGGCGTGGAGTGTTCGCACCCAGCCGGTTCGTGACAGAGGCGGACGCCGCGGGCCGCCACGTCCTGCAGGCCCGCGCGGCGCACCTGACGCTGCGCAGTCCCATCGCGTTCTCGCACACGAGTGCAGCGATGGTGCACGGGCTGCCGGCGTACGACCTGGACCTGAGCGAGGTGCACGTCACCCACCCGGACGGGGCGTCATCCGGGCGTCACGAGGGGGGCGTGTGGCACCACGTCGGGGCGCTGACCACCGAACGCGTGCGAACGGTGGACGGCCTGCCGGTGTCGGACCTGGCGCGCACGAGCCTGGACGTCGCCCGCGTCGCCTCGCCGGCCAGTGCGCTGGTGATCGCGGACGCCGCCTGCGCGCGAGGCGTCACCCAGGAGCAGGTGCGTCGTGACCTCGAGGCCTGCATGGACTGGCCCGGTGCGCGGCGGGCGTCCCGGGTCCTGCCACTGGCGGACGGCCGAGCGGAGTCGCCGGGCGAGAGCCTGGCGCGCTGGGCCCTGCACCAGCTCGACCTGGCACCCGACGAGCTCCAGCTCGAGATCCGCACCGACGAAGGGGTCGTCCGAGTCGACTTCGCCTGGATCCGGTGGCGGTTGGTGGGCGAGTTCGACGGGAAGATCAAGTACGGACGCCTAGTGAAGCCGGGCGAGACCGCGTCGGACGTCGCCTGGCGGGAGCGGCGACGCGAGCTGGCGATCGAGCGGGCGAGCTGGGGCGTCGTCCGGTTCGGCTGGGCCGACGTCCATGATCTGCCGCGGTTGGGTCGGCTCGTCGTCGGCGGCCGGGGGCGTGCCGAGCGGCGGTGGGTGAGGTAGGCGCACTTCTCGAGGGTTGCGTCCACTTCGCAAGGGTTCTTCGCCTCGAGAAGCAGGTCTGGACCCACTGAACGTGATCAACATCGGCGCGCTTGGCGGGTGGGGGAGGGGTGGAGGCTCCTGACAGGATGGCGGGATGGACAACCTGCTGGGCATCCCCCCGACCAGGCTCGCCGACGAGCCGGAGCTGACCGTTGCCCGCGAGCTCGCCGCCGGCCGAACCCCCACCAACCTCGCCGCCGAGTACCCGGCGTCCAGCCTGCCCTGGGCGGTGCTGGCCGAGCAGGCGCTCGACGGCGGCCGGACGATCGAGGCGTACGCCTACGCGCGCACCGGCTACCACCGCGGGCTGGATGCGTTGCGGCGCAGCGGCTGGCGCGGTCAGGGCCCGGTGCCGTGGTCGCACGAGCCGAACCGTGGCTTCCTGCGCGCGCTGCACGCCCTCGGGGTCGCGGCGGGCGAGATCGACGAGACGGCCGAGCACGAGCGTTGCGTGACGTTCCTGGCGGACTGCGACCCGCAGGCCGCCCGCGAGCTGGGCTGAGTCGACGCCAACGGCAGAGCGCCAACGGCAGAGCGCCGACCCCGGATGATCCGGGGCCGGCGCTCCAGCGTCCCCAGATGGGACCCCTGATCGCATCTGCCCCCAGCGAGTACGGTCCCTGATGGTCTGGAAAGGACTGCCCGGTCCCGTCCGACCCCGTGGTCGCCATGCTGACTGCGATCCGAGTTCGCGGCCGACCCCTGCACCGGCCGCGCTCTCGCCACCACGATGATGCATCCCCGATAGGCATTCTGTCTGTCCCTTACCTGCCAATGGCACTAAGATGCCAAATATGACAATCGGTGGGCTGTGTGTCACGCCTAGCGATCACATCGGCGAAGGGCCCACCCGATGAGCACCGTCCTCACGACGTTCGGCATCGGCGACGAGTCGGACCGGCTCTACCGACGTGTCCTGCGCCAGGACGGGCTGCGCCTCGAGCAGCACGCGGAGGCGCTCGACTGGCCGCTGGAGCGGGCCCGGTCCGCGCTGCTGCCGCTCATCGAGCTCCGCCTGATCCGGCAGGACCTCGACGCCTCGCTGATCGCCCCGCACCCCCGCGCCGCCCTCACCCGGCTCGTGGACCGCGAGAACGCCCGGCTCAACCTGCGCCGGCGCGAGCTCGAGGAGGTCGCCGCGGCGATGAGCGAGTTCTCGGCCGACCACCTGGCCGGCCGCAGTGACGTCCTCGACCCCACCTCGCTCGACGTCATCCCCGCCGACTCCTTGGCCGGCACGGTGGAGGAGATGCTGCGGACGACGTCCGGCCCGATCCGCAGCTTCCACCTCGACGTGGCCGCCGGCGCCGCGGCGGACTCCGGCGTCGACAGCCGGGCCCGCGAGGACCTGGCCCGCGGCCGCGAGCAGCGGTCCATCTACCCGATCTCGGTCCTGGATGACCCGCAGCACCTGGCCTGGGTGCGGGACTGGGCCAGTCTCGGCGAGCGCCAGCGGCTGGTCGACAAGGTGCCCTCGGAGTACGCGGTGCTCGGTGACGCCTGCGTCATCTCGGCCCCGACCTGGGGTGGCACCGCGTCGTCCGCCGTGCTGATCCGGCTGCCGCTGCTGGTCGCCGCGTTCACCGCGGTCTTCGACGACGCCTGGGCCAGCGGCATCACGGTCCCGGACGAGTACATCGAGCAGGACGCCGACACGCGCCTGCTCTCGTTGCTGGCCAGCGGTTTCAAGGACGAGGCGATCGCCCGGTACCTGGGGATCGGGGTGCGCACGGTGCGCCGCCGGGTCGCCAACCTGATGGACGACCTCAGCGTGCACTCGCGCTTCCAGCTCGGCGTCGTGGCCGAGCGGCGGGGTCTGCTCGGTCGCCGCTGAACGCGCTCGGCCGAGGTTCGGTAACCTCGCTGCGTCCGGGCGCACTGCGCGGGCGTCCGGCCCCGGTGAAGGAAGTTGGTGTCAGCATGCCCGCGATCGTGCTCGTCGGTGCCCAGTGGGGCGACGAGGGCAAGGGCAAGGCGACGGACCTGCTCGGCAGCCGCGTCGACTACGTGGTCAAGTTCAACGGTGGCAACAACGCCGGCCACACCGTGGTCATCGAAGGCGAGAAGTACGCGCTGCACCTGCTGCCCTCCGGCATCCTCACGCCCACCTGCACCCCCGTCATCGGCAACGGCGTCGTCGTCGACCTGTCCGTGCTGTTCGAGGAGCTCGAGGGCCTGAACGCGCGCGGCATCGACACCACCAAGCTGGTGATCAGCGCGGACGCCCACGTCATCGCGCCGTACAACCGCACGCTCGACAAGGTGACCGAGCGCTTCCTGGGCAGCCGCAAGATCGGCACCACCGGGCGCGGCATCGGCCCGACGTACGCGGACAAGATGAACCGCATCGGCATCCGCGTCCAGGACCTGTTCGACGAAGGCATCCTGCGGCAGAAGGTCGAGGGTGCCCTCGAGCTCAAGAACCAGGTGCTGGCCAAGATCTACAACCGGCGGGCCATCACCGTCGACGAGGTCGTCGAGGAGCTCACCGAGCACCGGGACGCGCTGCGGCCCATGGTCGCCGACACCGGGCTGCTGCTGGGCCAGGCGCTGGACGCCGGCAAGACCGTGCTGCTCGAGGCCGGCCAGGCCACCTTGCTGGACGTCGACCACGGCACCTACCCGTTCGTGACGTCGTCCAACGCGACGTCCGGCGGCGCGTGCACCGGGTCCGGCATCCCGCCGAACCGGATCGACCGCGTCGTGGCCATCCTCAAGGCCTACACGACCCGCGTCGGCGAGGGCCCGTTCCCCACCGAGCTGCTCGACGACATGGGCGAGCACCTGCGCAAGACCGGCGGCGAGTACGGGACGACGACGGGCCGCCCGCGCCGCTGCGGCTGGCTGGACGTCGTGATCGGCCGGTACGCCAACCGCGTCAACGGCGTGACCGACTTCGTCATCACCAAGCTGGACACCCTCAGCGGTATCGAGACGCTGAAGATCTGCGTCGCGTACGACGTGGACGGCGTCCGGCACGACGAGATGCCGATGACCCAGAGCGACTTCCACCACGCCACGCCGATCTACGAGGACCTGCCCGGCTGGTGGGAGGACATCAGCGGGTGCCGCACCTTCGAGGAGCTGCCGGTCAACGCGCAGCGCTACGTCGAGACCGTCGAGCAGATGATCGGCCAGCGGGTGTCGGCCATCGGAGTCGGCCCCGGGCGCGACGAGATCATCAGCCGGCACGACCTGCTCGAGGAGTGACCCACCATGGCGGCGGTCGGCGCGGGCACCAGCGCGATCGTCGTCGGCGCGAGCATCGCCGGGATGCTGACCGCCCGGGCGCTCGCCGACCGGGTGGACGACGTCCTGGTCCTCGAGCGTGAGCGGCTGACCGACGCGGCGGACGAGCCGCCGCACCCGCGCGGCCACGTGCCGCAGGGACGCCACCTGCACCTGCTGCTCGCGGCCGGGCTGGACCAGCTCTGCGCGTGGTTCCCCGGCATCGACGCCGAGCTCGAGGCGGCCGGGGCGGTGCGGGTCGACGGCACCCGGGCCTGGTTCTTCCAGCAGGGTGCCTACCGGGCGCGGGGCGACTGGGGCACGGTGCTGATGAGCATGACCCGACCGCTGCTGGAGCAGACCGTCCGGCGACGGCTGGCCGACGTGCCGAACGTGCGGATCGAGGACGGCGTCCGGGTCGACCGGGTGCACCGGCAGGGACGGCGGGTGGCCGGCGTCGAGGTGGCTGCCGGGTCCGGCGTCGAGGTACGCCCGGCCGACCTGGTCGCGGACTGCTCGGGGCGGAGCTCGCGGATCGCGCACGACCTGGAGTCGTCCGGGGTGCTGGCGCCCCCGGTCTCGCTGGTGAGCATCGACTGCGCGTACGCGTCGTGCCTGCTCGCCCGCGGCCCGGACGACCTGGACGGCGGGTTCCTCGTGTGCGGGCCGACCCCGCCGCGCAGCTACCGGATCGGCGCGGTCCTGCCGGTCGAGGGCGACCGGTGGATGGTCACGCTGGCGGGGGTGCACGGCGACCCGCCGCCGACGGACGACGAGGGCTTCCGCGCGTTCACCCGCACCCTGCTCAGCCCGGGCGTCGCCCAGGTCGTCGAACGGTGCGAGCGGGTCTCGCCGGTCGCGCACTACCGGTTCCCGGCCAGCCGTCGCCGGCACTACGAGAAGGTGCCGGACCTGCTGCCGGGGCTCGTCGTCGTGGGCGATGCGGCCTGCAGCTTCGATCCGGTCTACGGGCAGGGCATGGCTTGCGCTGCGTTGCAGGCCGCGTCGTTGGGCGAGCTGCTGCGGACGCTGCCGCCGGGTTCGCCGGAGCTGCCGCGGAGGTTCCACCGGCGGGCGGCGAAGATCCTGGACGCGCCGTGGTCCATCGCGGTCGGCGCCGACTTCCTGCACCCGCTGACCCAGGGTCCGAAGGCGCCGGGAACCGACCTGGTCAACCGCTACGTCCTGCGGGTCCTGCTGGCCAGCCACACCGACGTGGCCGTGGCCCGGCGGTTCAACCGGGTCCTGCAGCTGGTGGAGCCGCCGTCCGCGCTGATGCGGCCGTCGACGGTCGCCCGGGTGCTGCGCGCCGCCCGGCGCTCGCCCGTCCGCACCGGGCGGGCGCTCGTCCACCCTCGGGTCGGGCCGGTTGCCGGCCCGACCGACCGGTCGGCCGACCCGCGGGGCTGACAACCGGAAGGCGTGCTGGCGCGTTCCAGAGGTGTCCGAGAGGAGGACACCATGAAGCTGACCCGCACCCGCGCGTTGCTCGCCGTCCCGTTCCTCGCCGCCGCGGCGGCCCTGACCGTCGTCGCCGCCCCGACGTCCGCCAGCGCCGCGACGTGCAGCACGGCCTGGGGCTCGCTCGCGAAGAGCCACCCCGCCGGCAGCCACAAGTACGTCACCGGGGTGCGCGCCGGACGCCACGCCTGCTACGACCGGGTCGTCGTGGACCTGGCCGGCCGGGCACCGGGGTACAACGTCCGCTACGTCAGCGCGGTGACCATGGACGGCAGCGGCAAGCCGGTCCCGCTGCGCGGTGGCGCGCGGTTGCAGGTCACGGTCGTCGCGCCGTCCTACGACACCGCCGGGCACCCGACCTACCGTCCGGCGAACCAGCGGGAGCTCGTGGACGCGGCCGGCTACCGCACGCTGCGGCAGGTGGCCTGGGCCGGCACCTTCGAGGGCTACACCACGCTCGGGGTCGGCGTGCGGGCGCGGCTGCCGTTCCGGGTGTTCACCCTGGCCGGTCCCGGCAGCGGCTCACGGCTGGTGATCGACGTCGCGCACACCTGGTGATGTATCAGCGCACCCCTGGCACGGCTCGGTTCAGGTGACCCTGGCCGACCTGCCGAGGAGAGCGTCATGCCGGTCCCGCCGATCCCACCGCCGATCCCACCGCCGATCCGGCCGCCGAACCGGCCGCCGATCCACCTGGCGACCGCGGTGCACACGGCCACGTTCGAGCAGGGTGTCGAGCCGCAGCGCTGGGCGCCGGGGGACTTCCTGCTCACCCGTGGGCACGGGCCGGTCAGCCGGATGATCCGGTTCGGCGAGCGGCTGCGCATCCACGGTGAGGACCGGCGCTATGCCTGGTTCAACCACGCGGCGCTGGTCGTCTCGGTGGACGGCGACCTGGTCGAGGCGCTCGGCAGCGGGGTGGTCCGCAGCCACGCGTCGAAGTACCGGGAGCGCGACTACGTCGTGGTCCGCACCCACGCCAGCGCGCATGACGTCCGGCAGGTGCTGGCCTTCGCCGAGTGGGTCGTGCAGCGCCGCGCCAAGTACGGGTTCGTGACCCTGGCGAGCCTGGCGCTGACGATGCTGACCGGCTCGAAGCTGACGTTCTTCGTGGACGGCCGGTACATCTGCAGCGGGTTCGTGGCCAGGGCGATGGAACGCACCGGCACGCTCTTCGACCGCGACCCGGTGCACATCACGCCGGCCGACCTCGCCAAGTACTACGGCGCGTGCCCGCCGGCCGAGGTGCTCGCTGCGGCACAACGAGACCCGCAGCCGGTCGCCCCGGTCGAACCGCCCCCCGTCGTCCACGTGCTGGACCTCCCGCGGCAACGCGCGTCGTAGCCGGGCCCTAGCGTGTGGCCATGAGTGCCACCGCTCCCGACGCCCGGCCGCTGGTCGGGCGCGTCGTCCGGCTCGACCCGATGGTGGCCGGCGACGCACCTGCCTTGTTCGAGGCCCTGGACGACGAACGGGTGTACGCCGCGGGGTACGGCGGTGGGCCTGCCGGTCGTCCCGCCGACGCGGACGGCATGCAGGCGACGACCGCGTCGGCGGTGCGCGACCGCGAGCTCCGGCCGGGGCACCCCTCGTACCGGGTGGCGTACACCGTCCGGCTCGTCGCGGACGGTGACCTCGGTGCAGCGGGCACCGTCGTCGGGACGACGTCCCTCGGCGACGTCGTGGTGGGGGACGAGAAGGCGCACATCGGCTGGACCGGGTACGGCCCGCGCTGGTGGGCCACGGCGGTGAACCCCGAGTGCAAGCTGTTGCTGCTGGGGCACGCGTTCGACGACTGCCGGCTCGGCCGGGTCAAGCTGCAGACGGACGTGATCAACACCCGCTCGCAGGCCGCCATCGCCAAGCTCGGCGCGACCCGCGAGGGGGTGCTGCGACGGCACAAGCGCCGCGCGGACGGGACGTTCCGCGACACCGTCGTCTTCTCCATCCTGCGGGACGAGTGGCCCGACGTCCGCGACGGCCTGCTCGCCCGCCTCCCCTGACGACGTTGATCACGTTCAGTGGGTGCAGACCCGCTTCTCGAGGCGAAGGACCCTCGAGAAGCGGCAGCAACCCTCGAGAGGTCCCCCAGTGCGGGACCCGGCCGGGTGCCCCTCGGCTCCGCCATGCGCGACGATGGTCGGGTGAGCGACGACGAGAGCACGGACGGTCCGGCGGACGACGGCACCGAGTCCAGCGCGGGCGCGCCCCCTGAGCCGGCGCGCACGTTCGCGGACCTCGGCCTGCGCCCAGAGCTGCTGGACGCGCTCGCCGCCCTGGGCTATGAGGAGCCGACGCCGATCCAGTGGGCAGCGATCCCCAAGCTCGTCGATGGCCACGACCTGCTCGGCCAGGCCGCGACCGGCACCGGCAAGACCGCCGCGTTCGCGCTGCCGATCCTGCAGCAGCTGCGCTCCGGCGACCGCGGCAAGGCGCCGAGCGCGATGGTGCTGGTGCCGACCCGCGAGCTCTGCATGCAGGTCTCGGAGGCGTTGCACCGCTACGGCCGCGGCCTCGGCGCACGGGTGCTGCCGATCTACGGCGGCCAGCCGATCGGCCGTCAGCTGCGCGAGCTGGAGCGGGGCGTGGACGTCGTCGTCGCCACCCCCGGCCGCGCCATCGACCACATCAACCGCGGCACGCTCGACCTCACCTCGATCGCCGTCGTGGTGCTGGACGAGGCGGACGAGATGCTCGACATGGGCTTCGCGGAGGACCTCGAGACGATCCTCGCCGCGACCCCCGAGGCCCGTCAGACCGTGCTCTTCTCCGCCACGATGCCGAGCCGGATCAACGGCATCGCCCGCCGGCACCTGCGCGAGCCGGTGCGGATCGAGATCGAGCGGGCGGTGCCGTCGTCCGGGCAGGCGCTGGTCCGGCAGACCGCGTACGTCGTGGCGCGGGCGCACAAGGCGGCCGCTCTCGGGCGGGTGCTGGACGTCGAGTCCCCGACCGCGGCGATCGTGTTCTGCCGCACCCGCGAGCAGGTCGACGAGCTCACCGAGACCCTGAACGGGCGCGGCTACCGGGCCGAGGCGCTGCACGGCGGGATGAACCAGGAGCAGCGCGACCGGGTGATGGGTCGGCTGCGCGCGCAGACCGCGGACCTGCTGGTCGCCACGGACGTCGCCGCGCGCGGCCTGGACATCGACCACCTCACGCACGTCGTCAACTACGAGGTGCCCGCGGCCGCCGAGTCGTACGTGCACCGGATCGGCCGGGTCGGGCGTGGCGGTCGCGAGGGGGTGGCGATCACGCTGGCCGAGCCGCGCGAGCACCGCATGCTCAAGACCATCGAGCGAGCCACCCGCCAGAAGATCTCGATGGAGAAGGTGCCCACGACCGCGGACCTGCGGGCCCGCCGCCTCGAGCTCACCCGCGCCGCGCTCTACGAGAGCCTCCTGGAGGACGACCTCGACCGGTTCCGGGTCGTCGTCGAGACGCTGACCGACGACTTCGACGTCATGCAGGTCGCGCTCGCCGCGGTGAAGCTGGCCCACGAGGCGACCTCGGGCGGCTCGGACGATGACGAGCCCGAGATCCCGGAGGCAAGCGTCCCAGCGGGCGATGCCGGACGTCGGCCGGCGGGCCGAGCGGGCGCCGCCGGCGCGTCCGGCGGCGCGGGCTCCAGCGGCCCACGCGGTCGCAGTGCACCCGGCGAGGGTCGGGCCCGGCTCTACATCTCGCTGGGCCGGGCGGCCGGCATCCGTCCCGCGGACCTCGTCGGTGCGATCGCCGGCGAGTCCCGGCTGACCGGACGCGACGTCGGCTCGATCGAGATCACCGAGCGGTTCTCGCTGGTCGAGGTACCGGCGTCGGCGGCAGACGAGGTGCTGGAGGCGTTGCGCGCCACCAGGATCAAGGGCCGCAAGGTGACCGCGCGGCGCGACCGGGACGCCCCGGGTGGGGTCCGTTCGGCAGGCCGTCCGCCGCGCAAGCCGCGCGACTAGCGGTACTCAGGATTGGCGAAGCCGAACCGCTCGCCCTCGAACCACTGGGGCCGCTGGTTGCCGTACGCCGGGATCCCGCCGGCGTCCTTCAGGATCCGCGCCAGGTGCAGCAGGTTCCACGTCATGAACGTGGTGTTGCGGTTGGTGAAGTCGTTGTCGAACCCGATCGGCGGTCCGCCGTCCTCGCTCGGATCGCCGTAGCTGGCGCCCGGTCCGACCTCACCGATCCAGCCGGCGTCGGCCTGCGGTGGGATGACGAAACCCAGGTGCTGCAACGAGTACAGCAGGTTCATGGCGCAGTGCTTCACGCCGTCCTCGTTGCCGGTGACCAGGACGCCGCCGACCCGGCCGTAGTAGGCGTACTGGCCGTCCGGGGTGAGCTCACCGGAGAAGGAGTAGAGCCGCTCGACGACCCTCGTGGCCACGGATGACTTCTCTCCCAACCAGATCGGCGTCCCGATCACGAGGATGTCGGCGTCCATCACCTGGCGTTGGATGGCCGGCCAGTCGTCGCGGTCGAAGCCGTGCTCGGTCATGTCGGGCTGCACGCCGGGCGCGATGTCGTGGTCGACGGCCCGCACGTTCGTGACGGCGACGCCGACGGACCGCATCAGCTCGACGGACAGGTTCATCAGCGTCTGGGTGTGCGAGAGACCCGGGGACCGGGTGAGGGTGCAGTTGAGGAACACCGCCGACAGGTCGTCGTACCTGGCGGGAGGTCGGGTGACAGGTTGCGACATGAGCCGATCATGCTCCTCGTGCGAGCATGTCCGCCATGAGCGCACGCATCGCACCGCTGGAGCTGCTGAAGCTGTCCGACCTGCTCACCGACGACGAGCGCGACATCCAGTCGTCCGTCCGGGCGATGGTCGCCGAGCACGTCAGCCCGCACGTGGCCGAGTGGTTCGAGGCGGGCACGCTGCCGGCCCGCGAGCTCGCCCTGGAGTTCGGCAAGCTCGGCGTGCTGGGCATGCACCTCGAGGGCTACGGCTGCGCCGGGCTGAACGCGACGTCCTACGGCGTGGCCGCGATGGAGATCGAGGCTGCTGACTCCGGGATCAGGTCGATGGTGTCGGTGCAGGGCAGCCTGGCCATGTTCGCGATCCACGCCTACGGCAGCGAGGAGCAGAAGCAGGAGTGGCTGCCCCGGATGGCTGCGGGCGAGGCGATCGGCTGCTTCGGCCTGACCGAGCCGGACCACGGCAGCGACCCCGGCAACATGCGCACCCGCGCGAAGCGGGACGGCGACGACTGGGTGCTGGACGGCGCCAAGATGTGGATCACCAACGGCTCGGTCGCCGACGTGGCCATTGTCTGGGCGAGCACGGATGACGGGGTGCGCGGTTTCGTCGTCCCGACGGATGCGCCGGGGTTCAGCGCCCCGCTGATCAAGCACAAGCTCTCGATGCGGGCGTCCGTGACCAGCGAGCTGGTGCTGGACGGCGTGCGGCTGCCGGGCTCGGCGGTGCTGCCCGGCGTCAAGGGCCTGCGCGGTCCGCTGTCGTGCCTGACCGAGGCCCGCTTCGGCATCGTCTGGGGGGTCATCGGGTCGGCTCGCGACTGCCTCGAGACGGCGATCGACTACGCGGTGAACCGCGTGCAGTTCGGCAAGCCCATCGCGGGCTTCCAGCTCACCCAGGAGAAGCTGGCGAACATGGCGCTCGAGCTGGACAAGGCGTTCCTGCTCGCGCACCACCTAGGCCGCGCCAAGGAGGCCGGCACCGCGACGCCGCAGATGGTGAGCGTCGCGAAGCTCAACAACGTGCGTGAGGCCATCAAGATCGCCCGCGAGTGCCGCACCATCCTGGGCGCGAACGGCATCTCGCTGGAGTACCCGGTGCTGCGGCACGCCAACAACCTGGAGTCCGTGCTCACGTACGAGGGCACGTCCGAGGTGCACACCCTCGTCGTCGGCCAGGCCCTGACGGGCATCGACGCCTTCCGCTGACCCGCCCCACACCCTCCCCCGGCTTCCGCCATCCAGGCCCCTTTCCGACGCTCAGGCCGGTTTCGACGTCCGGAAACCGGGTTGGACGGCGGAAACCGGCCTGAGCGGCGGAACCGTGGGTGACGGGGTGGAAGGGGCCGGGCGCGATCGGCGTACACAGTGTTCGACACGGGACGGCGTGGCCGACCTAGGCTGGCCGTCATGAGCACCGTGACCGTGGAGTCCCTCGCGCCCGCCGCCCCGCCCCTCGACCTGGACGGCGCCCAGCGCACCCACGACCTGGACCGCGCGCACGTGTTCCACTCCTGGTCCGCCCAGGGCGCGCTGGACCCGATGGTGATCACCGGCGCCCAGGGCAGCTGGATCTGGGACGGCAGCGGCCGCCCGCTGCTGGACTTCAGCAGCCAGCTCGTCAACACGAACATCGGCCACCAGCACCCGGCGGTCGTGCGCGGCATCCAGGAGCAGGCGGCGAAGATCTGCACGGTCGCGCCGCAGCACGCGAACGCCGCCCGCAGCGAGGCCGCGCGGCTGATCGTCGAGCGCGCCCCGGGCGACGACCTGAACCACGTGTTCTTCACCAACGGCGGCGCGGAGGCCATCGAGAACGCCGTCCGGATGGCTCGCCTGCACACCGGCCGCCGCAAGGTGCTCACCCGCTACCGCAGCTACCACGGGCACACCCAGGCGGCGATCCACATGACGGGCGACCCGCGCCGCTGGCCGAACGACACCGGCGCCGAGGGCGTCGTGCACTTCTTCGGCCCGTACACGTACCGGTCGGCCTTCCACGCCAGCACGGACGACGAGGAGTGCGCCCGCGCGCTCGAGCACCTCGAGGCCGTCGTCCAGATGGAGGGCCCGGCGACCATCGCGGCGATCGTGCTGGAGACCATCCCCGGCACCGCCGGGATCATGGTGCCGCCGCCGGGCTACCTGGCCGGCGTCCGGGAGATCTGCGACCGCTACGGCATCCTGTGGATCGCCGACGAGGTGATGGCCGGCTTCGGGCGCAGCGGTGCCTGGTTCAGCGTCGAACACTTCCAGGCGACCGGCGGCGGGACGCTGGCGCCGGACCTCATCACGTTCGCCAAGGGGGTCAACTCCGGCTACGTGCCGCTCGGCGGCGTGCTGATCAACGGCCCCGTCTACGAGACGTTCCGCGAGCGCCCGTACCCCGGTGGGCTGACCTACTCGGGGCACCCGTTGGCCTGTGCGGCCGCGGTGGCCACGATCACCGCCATGACGGACGAGGGGATCATCGAGAACGCCGCCCGGATCGGCGCCGAGGTCATCGGACCGCGGTTGGCCGAGCTCCAGGGCAAGCACGAGGTGATCGGTGAGGTCCGCGGTCTGGGCGTGTTCTGGGCGCTCGAGCTGGTGAAGGACCGTGCGACGCGCGAGCCGCTGGTGCCGTACAACGCGTCGGGGGCCGCGGCGGCGCCCATGAACGCGCTGGTCGGGGCGTGCAAGAAGCGTGGCCTGCTGCCGTTCGTGAACATGAACCGGCTGCACGTGGTGCCGCCGTGCACTGTGACGGAGGGTGAGGCGCGCCTTGGCCTCGACTTGCTCGACGACGCGCTGACCGAGGTCGTGAGCACGCTCTCATAGTCGAAGTTGATCACCGTCCGTAGTGGGACGAATTCGGACATCGGATAATTGTCCCCAGGGGGTAGCGCGCAGGCGGTTGATCTGACAATCTTCCGTCCAGCCGGTTCGCCGGCGCCGAGAACGGCACCGTCACCACCCCCCCAATGACGGTCCTGCCTCGGACGAGGCCCCCGTGAGAAACCCCCCTGCCTCCCGGGGGCTTCGTGCTGCCCGGGCCTGGATAGGCTCGCGGCCCATGAAGGTCCTCGTCCTCGGAACCGGCGCCCGCGAGCACGCCCTGGTGCAGGCGCTGGCCCGCGATCCGGAGGTCTCCGCCATCGCCGCGGCCCCGGGCAACCCGGGCATGGCCGACCAGGCTGAGCTGCTCGCCGTCGACCCGATGGACGGCCCGGCCGTGGCCGCGCTGGCCACCACCTGGGGGGCCGACCTGGTCGTCGTCGGGCCCGAGGCTCCGCTCGTGGCCGGGGTCGCCGACGCGGTCCGGGCCGCCGGCATCGACTGCTTCGGCCCGACCGGCCCGGCGGCCCAGCTGGAAGGCAGCAAGGCATTCGCCAAGGACGTCATGGCCGAGGCCGACGTGCCGACCGCGCTGGCGCACGTCTGCCGGACCGACGCCGAGGTCGAGCAGGCGCTGGACGCCCTCGGTGCCCCGCACGTCGTCAAGGACGACGGCCTCGCCGCCGGCAAGGGCGTCGTGGTCACCGACGACCGGGCGGAGGCGCTCGCGCACGCCCGGGCCTGCCTGGCGCACGGCGCCGCCGCCGGCCAGGTGGCCCAGGTCGTGGTCGAGGAGTTCCTGGACGGCCCCGAGGTGTCGCTGTTCTGCGTCACGGACGGCGTGAGCGTCGTCCCGCTCGAACCCGCCCAGGACTTCAAGCGCCTGCTGGACGGCGACGCCGGCCCGAACACCGGCGGGATGGGGGCGTACACCCCGTTGCCCTGGGCCGAGCCGACCCTGGTCGAGGACGTCCTGGCGCGGGTCGCGCAGCCGACGGTCGACGCCATGGCCCGCCGCGGTACCCCGTTCGCCGGACTGCTCTACGTGGGCCTCGCGATGACCTCGCGCGGCCCGCGGGTGGTGGAGTTCAACGCCCGCTTCGGTGACCCGGAGACGCAGGTGGTGCTGGCTCGGCTCGAGTCCCCGCTCGGCGCGCTGCTGCGTGCGGCCGCCACCGGCACGCTCGCCGACCACCCGCCGCTGCGCTGGTCCGACCAGGCGGCCGTGACCGTCGTCCTGGCCAGCCCCGGCTACCCGGTCGCGCCGACGACGGGCGGGGTGTTGCAGGGGCTCGACGCGGCGGCGGCCGTACCGGGGGCGTCCGTCCTGCACGCCGGCACGGCGCGGCGCGGCGACGACGTCGTCTCGTCCGGGGGACGGGTGCTGTCGGTCGTCGGGGTGGGGACGACCCTGGACGACGCCCGCGCCGTCGCGTACGACGCGCTGGGTCGGGTCGAGCTGGACGGTGGGCAGCACCGCACCGACATCGCGGCCGCGGCCGCCCTCGCTCAGGAGGTCCGCGCGTGATCGCCAACATCCCCGTGGCGCCACCGCTGCCGGGCTACCGGCACATCTACTCGGGCAAGGTCCGCGACCTCTACGAGCCGGACGACGAGGCCGGGCACCTGCTCGTCGTCGCCAGCGACCGCATCTCGGCCTACGACCACGTGCTGTCCTCGACCATCCCCGACAAGGGCAAGATCCTCACCGCCATGTCGTCGTGGTGGTTCGACCAGCTCGCCGACCTGGTGCCGAACCACCTGGTCGACGGTCCGGTGCCGGCCGAGGTCGAGGGTCGCGCGGTGCTGGCCCAGAAGCTGACGATGTACCCGGTGGAGTGCGTGGCGCGCGGCTACCTCACCGGCTCCGGCCTGGTCGAGTACCGCGCGGGTCAGGCGGTCTGCGGCGTGCCGCTGCCGGCGGGGCTGGTCGACGGGTCGCCCCTGCCGGAGCCGATCTTCACCCCGGCGACCAAGGCCGAGCTGGGCGAGCACGACGAGAACGTCACCTTCGAGCGGGTCGCGGACACGGTGGGCGCCGAGGTGGCCGCGACGCTGCGTGACCTGACGCTGGCCGTCTACGCCCGGGCCGAGGGCATCGCGCGCGAGCGGGGCGTCGTCCTGGCGGACACCAAGCTCGAGTTCGGCGTCGACGCCGCGGGCGCCGTGGTGCTCGCCGACGAGGTGCTCACCCCGGACTCGTCGCGGTTCTGGCCGCTCGAGCTGTGGTCGCCCGGCGGCTCGCAGCCCTCGTTCGACAAGCAGGGCGTGCGGGACTGGCTGACCTCCCCGGCGTCCGGCTGGGACCGCGGTTCCGACCTCCCGCCGCCGGCGCTGCCCGACGGGGTCGTCGCCCGGACCCGCGAGGCCTACCTGGAGGCCTACCGCCGCCTCACCGGCACCGACTTCCCGCACTGAACGCCCACCGCACTTAGCGGGCTATCCGGGGTCATCCGGCGCCCATAACCCCGAATAGCGGGCTTTCCGGTGGGGGTGCGGCGGGAGGTCGGGTCAGGGGACGTCGAGGGGCTGGCCGCCGCTCCAGTCGGTGACGGACGTCGACTCCGGGGCGAGCCGGGTGCAGTGCCCCAGGTACATGGCGCGGGCCATCGGCTGGACCAGCGCGTCGTGGATCGGCACAGCGACAGCCGGCGCGACGGCGCGCAGGTAGTCGATCGTCTCGGACACCTTCGCCCAGGGCGCATTCAGCGGCAGCGCGAGCACGTCGACGTCCGCTGGCACGACGTCGTACGCGTCGCCGGGGTGCAGGAGCAGGCCCTGCCCACCGTCCGCCCGCGAGGTGCCGATGAGCAGCCCGACGTTGCCGACCCGCGGCACGTCCGGGTGGATCACCGCGTGCCGCCCACCGGCCCCGCGCACCGGCACGCCGGCGATCTCGAGCTCGTCCCCGGCGTGCAGCGGCTGCGCCTCGATCCCGGCCTGGCGCAGCTCGGCCGCCGTCTCCGGCTCGGCGACCAGCAGCGCGCCGTCGTTGGCCTCGAGCAGCGCGGGCAGCCGCTCGACGTCCACGTGGTCGGCGTGCTGGTGGGTGATCAGGACCGCGTCGAGGCCGCCGAGCTCCTCGAAGCCCTGGCTGAAGGCGCCGGGGTCGACCAGCAGGCGGGCGCCGTCGACCTCGACGAGCAGGCAGGAGTGTCCGAGATGGGTCAGTCGCATGGGTCCCAGCCTGGCACGGTCAGCCGCGCAACGGCACCGGGACGTCGGAGCCGCCCTGGTGCGTGCGACGCCCGCCGATCTGGACGAACGTGGGCACCGGCGTGAACCCGCCGGCCATCAGGCACTCGCCCTGCCGGAAGAACGGCGCCGCCGCGAGCATCTCGGCCGGCACGAAGCCGAACGTCTCCTGCAGCTGGGCGAGGTCGGCCCGCGAGTTCATCCGCATCAGCGCCAGGTTGTCGCACTGGGACAGCACCGCCGGGTTGATCCTGGACGGCCGCTGCGTGCACAGCAGCAGCCACAGCCCGTACTTGCGGCCCTCGTTGGCGATCTGCACGAGTCGCTCGGACGTCGCCCGCTCCAGCTGGGTGACCGGCTCGGCGGGGCACACGTTGTGCGCCTCGTCGATCACGATGAGCGTCGGCTGGCGGCTGGACCGGTTCTCCCACAGGTTGTCCAGCAGCTCCAGGGCGACCACCAGCCGCTCCTCGGCGAGCTCGAAGCCGCCGAGGTCGAGGACGGTCACCCGGGCCTGGTCGGCCAGCCGGTCGGTCAGCGTGGTGCCCTCGAAGGCCCAGACCTCCCAGGTCAGCACGCCGAGGTTCTTCATCCGCTCGGCCAGCAGGATCGCGCCGGGCTCGGCGGAGGCCAGGAGGTCCGCGACGACGTCCGTGCCGCGCCGGGTGTGCAGCTGCTCGGCCGCATCGAGCAGCGCGTTGTACTCCTCCCGGTCGGCCAGCGGGTCCAGCCGCAGCACGGCCGCCTTCGCCTGGGTGCTGAGCTCGTCGAACCGGATGCACAGGCGGTCGGTGGCGGCGGCATCGGTGCGGGCCGTGAGCACGTCGAACCGGGTGTCGGCCAACCGGTCGACCACCTCCGGCGGGGCCTGCTCCGTGGGCTCGCCGAGCCGGACGAAGTCCGCGTTGGGATCGAGGATCACCAGCGGCAGCTCGGTGTCCAGGATGATCTGCTCGAGCAGCACGCCGAGCGCGTAGGACTTGCCCGAGCCGCTCTGGCCGCAGAGGAACGTGTGCCGGTTGACGCCGGCCGGGCGCAGGTACGCGTGGCCCGCCCGCGCCGACCCGACGGGCATGGTCGCCCCCGCCCCGCGCTGCACCGCTTCCCACAGGGGGGCCGGCGCTCCGGAGATGGTCGCGCTCGCGAACGGCTCGATCACCCCGCCCCGCAGGACGTCGTCCTCGATCGTGCCCAGCACGGCACCCGTGCCGACGGCCTCGCCCGGGGCGCCCAGCCGCTTGTCGTGCAGCTGACCGCACAGTCGGCGCTCGTCCACGGTGGCCAGCACGACGAGGTCGCCGCTGATCAGCTCCGCGTCCGAGGGCATCGAGAAGGTGAACGACCGACCGTCGAGCGACGCCGCCTGCGCGGTCCCCGGGGTGGTCCAGCTGGTCGTGGACGTCATGTCGCCTCCGTTGTCCGGACGGGCCAGGTGGGTCGGGCCCCCGCCGAGTCTGCCGTGCGGGCGATGTTCTTGGCGACGGGTGTCGAGAAGGGCTGGTCCTGTTCGTCATGGGGGTGTCAGTCTTCGACCGAGGAGGAAACCATGAAGTACGTCATCATGTTCACGTCAGAGCCGGCCCAGCTCGCCGACGTCCCCGCCGAGCGCCTCGAGGCGATCTACGGCGAGGTCTACACCTGGTTCGACAAGTACGGTCCGTCCTTCGCGGACGGCGGCGCCGAGCTCCAGCCCGTCACCACCGCCACCACCGTCAAGGCCGGCCGGGACGGCGGGGAGCCGGTCGTCGTGGACGGACCGTTCTCCGAGGCCAAGGAGGTCGTCGGCGGGTTCTCCATCCTGGACGTCGAGGACCTGGACGCCGCGATCGCCATCGCCCGGACCTGGCCGTACCTGGTGCTGCCCGGGATCAGCGTGGAGGTCCGGCCGATCGTCGACCACTCGGGCGACATGTAGGTCATGGCGGACGTCGGCGCCGACCTGGCGCTGGAGACCGTCGTCCGGGCCGAGTCCGGGCGCCTGGTCGGCCTGCTGCACCGCAGCCTCGGTGACCTGGACGTCGCCGAGGAGGCGGTGGCCGACGCCGTCGCGGAGGCGCTGACCGCGTGGCGGCGGGACGGGATCCCGGACCGTCCGGCGGCCTGGCTGCACACCGCGGCCCGTCGCAACGCGCTGGACCGGCTCCGCCGCGACGCCCGGCTGCGGGCCCGGCTGCCGTCCCTGGGGGAGTGGGCGGCCGGGTCGCGCGCGGTGCAGGCGGAGCCGGTGGACGGGGTCGTGCCCGGGGACGACGAGCGGCTGGCACTGCTCTTCGGCTGCTGCCACCCGGCGCTGGCTCCGGCGTCCCGCCTCGTGCTGACCCTGCGCGCCGTCCTGGGCCTGACGACCGCTGAGATCGCCCGGGCCACCTTCGAACCCGAGGCCACCGTCGCGCAGCGGATCAGCCGGGCCAAGCGCAAGATCGGTGCGGCGGCGATCCCGCTGCGGGTGCCCTCGGTCGGTGAGCTGCCCGAGCGCCTGGACGTGGTGCTCACCGTCGTCGCCACCGCCTACAACGAGGCGTACCTGGCCACCGGCGGCCCCGACCCGACCCGCCGCGACCTGGCCGAGGACGCGACCTGGCTCGCCGGCGTGATCGCCACCGCGCTGCCCGACGAGCCCGAGGCCCTGGGCCTGCTCGTGCTGCTCCGGCTGCACCAGGCGCGGGCTGCCGCCCGGTTCGACGGTGGTCGCCTGGTGCTGCTGGCCGACCAGGACCGGTCGCTGTGGCGCCACGGCGAGGTGGCCGCGGCGATCGAGCTGCTGGAGCGGGCGGCGGCGATGCGTCGTCCGGGGCGCTACCAGCTGCAGGCGGCGATCGCCGCCTGCCACTGCGAGGCCAAGACCTGGGACGAGACCGACTGGTTGCAGATCCTCACCCTGTACGACCTGCTGCTGCGGCACGACCCGTCCCCCGTGGTGCGGCTCAACCGGGCGGTCGCGACGGCGAGGGTCGAGGGGCCGGACGTGGCGCTCGCCGAGGTGGACGCACTGGCCCGCCCGCTGCGCCGGTTCCACCTGCTGCACGCCACCCGCGCCCAGCTGCTGCGCGACCTCGGCCGGCTCGACGAGGCGCGGGCCGCCGACCGGCTGGCGCTCGCCGCGACCGGCAACGTCGCCGAGCAGGCCCTGCTCACCGATCGCCTCCGCTGACCCGGCCCGCCCGCCTTCGCCGCGGGGGCACCCTGCTCCATTCGCGGCACGTCACTGGGTGCCCCTGCTCCAAGAGGTTCGTTGCTGGGTGCCCCCGCGCCACTCGGAGGCCCGGTGGCGGGGGGAGGGCCCGGCGGTCGGTACGCTGAGCGGACCGCTGCTCGCCCGGCCGCAAGGCCGCCGTCATCTGGAGCGCCTGCATGGGACGCGTCGTCGTCGACGTCATGCTCAAGCCCGAGATCCTCGACCCGCAGGGCCAGGCCGTCGCCGGCGCCCTGCCGCGGCTGGGCTTCACGGGGTTCACATCCGTCCGCCAGGGCAAGCGGTTCGAGCTCGAGGTGGACGGCGAGGTCACCCCCGAGGTGCTCGCCGCCGCCCGCGAGGCCGCCGCCACGCTGCTGTCGAACCCGGTGATCGAGGACGTCGTCCGGGTGGCGGCCGCCGACGAGCACCACTCGGCCGACCACCACGACGACGACCCGGACGCCTCGGGCGCGGTGGCCTGATGCGGATCGGGGTCGTCACCTTCCCTGGCTCCCTCGACGACAAGGACGCCGCCCGGGCGGCCCGGCTGGCCGGCGCCGAATCGGTCTCGCTGTGGCACGGCGACGCGGACCTGCACGGTGTCGACGCGATCGTCATCCCGGGTGGCTTCAGCTACGGCGACTACCTGCGCTGCGGCGCGATCGCCCGGTTCGCCCCGGTGATGGAGCCCCTGGTGGACGCCGCCCGCGGCGGGCTGCCCGTGCTCGGCATCTGCAACGGCTTCCAGGTGCTCTGCGAGGCGCACCTGCTGCCCGGCGCGCTGGTCCGCAACGACCACCGCAAGTTCGTGTGCCGCGACCAGGCGCTGGCCATCGAGCGGGTCGACACGGCCTGGACGAGCGCCTACCAGCGCGGCCAGCAGATCGTCGTCCCGCTGAAGAACGGTGAGGGGGGGTTCGTCGCCGACGACCGCACCCTCGACGAGCTCGAGGGGGAGGGCCGCGTGGTCGCCCGCTACCTGGGCGACAACCCGAACGGCTCCTACCGGGCGATCGCGGGCATCTCCAACGCCGCCGGCAACGTCGTCGGCCTGATGCCGCACCCCGAGCACGCGACGGAGCCCGGCTACGGCCCCGACCCGCGCAGCGGCACCGCCGGGCTGGACGGTCTGGGCTTCTTCACCTCTGCCGTGGCGACGTTGGAGGGGCTGGTGCGCGCGTGAGCGTCGACACGGTGACGGCGGCGCTGACCAGCCCGGACGTCGAGCAGCCCTGGGCCGAGCTCGGTCTCAAACCCGATGAGTACCAGCGGATCCGGGAGATCCTGGACCGCCGTCCGACGTCGTCCGAGCTGGCGATGTACAGCGTCATGTGGAGCGAGCACTGCTCCTACAAGTCGAGCAAGGTGCACCTGCGCCAGTTCGGCGACAAGACCACGGATGCCATGCGCGAGAAGCTGATGGTCGGCATCGGCGAGAACGCCGGCGTCGTCGACATCGGCGACGGCTGGGCCGTCACGTTCAAGGTGGAGAGCCACAACCACCCCTCGTACGTCGAGCCGTACCAGGGCGCGGCGACCGGGGTCGGCGGCATCGTGCGCGACATCATGAGCATGGGCGCGCGCCCGATCGCGGTGATGGACCCGTTGCGGTTCGGCGCGATCGACCACCCGGACACCCACCGCGTCGTCCCCGGAATCGTTGCGGGAGTGGGGGGTTACGGCAACTGCCTGGGGCTGCCGAACATCGGCGGCGAGGTCGTCTTCGACCCCTGCTACCAGGGCAACCCGCTGGTCAACGCCCTGTGCGTCGGGTCGATGCGGCACGAGGACATCCACCTCGCGAACGCCTCCGGCGCGGGCAACCTGGTCATCCTGTTCGGCGCCAAGACCGGCGGCGACGGCATCGGCGGGGTCTCGGTGCTGGCCTCCGAGACGTTCGACTCCACCGGGCCCAGCAAGCGCCCGGCTGTGCAGGTCGGCGACCCGTTCGCCGAGAAGGTGCTCATCGAGTGCTGCCTGGACCTGTTCGCGGCCCGCGTGGTCGAGGGCATCCAGGACCTCGGCGGTGCCGGGCTGTCCTGCGCGACCAGCGAGCTGGCCAGCAACGGTGACGGCGGCATGCAGGTCTGGCTGGACCGGGTCCCGTTGCGGGACAACACGTTGGCGCCCGAAGAGATCCTGATGAGCGAGTCGCAGGAGCGGATGATGGCGGTCGTCACGCCCGCCCACCTGGACGAGTTCATGGCCATCACGAACCGCTGGGACGTCGAGGCCACCGTGGTCGGCGAGGTGACCACGACGGGCCGGCTGGTCATCGACTGGCACGGGGAGACCGTCGTCGACGTGCCGCCGCGCACGGTGGCGCACGACGGACCGGTCTACGAGCGCCCGTACGCGCGGCCGGCGACCCTGGACGCCCTGCAGGCCGACGTCCCGACCCCCGAGCGGCTGGCCCGCCCGGCGTCCGGGGACGAGCTGCGCGCGACCCTGCTGCAGCTGGCGTCCTCACCGAACCTCAGCAGCCGCGCCTGGGTCACCGACCAGTACGACCGGTACGTCATGGGCAACACCGCCCTGGCGATGCCGGACGACGCGGGCGTGGTCCGGGTGGACGAGGAGTCCGGTCTCGGCGTCGCGATCTCGACCGACTGCAACGCCCGCTTCGCCGCGCTCGACCCGTACTCGGGGGCCCAGCTGGCGCTGGCCGAGGCCTACCGCAACGTGGCGACCTCTGGCGCCGTCCCGCTGGCCGTCACCGACTGCCTGAACTTCGGCTCACCAGAGGACCCGGGCGTGATGTGGCAGTTCGCCCAGGCCGTCACCGGCCTGGCCGACGGCTGCCAGGAGCTCGGCGTCCCGGTCACCGGCGGCAACGTCAGCCTCTACAACCAGACCGGGGACGTCGCGATCCACCCGACCCCGGTCGTGGGCGTCCTCGGGGTGCTGGACGACGTCGCGCGGCGGACGCCGTCCGGCTGGCGCGAGCCGGGCCAGGTCATCTACCTGGTCGGGTCCACCCGCGACGAGTTCGGGGGGTCGTCCTGGGCGGACGTCGTGCACGGCCACCTCGGTGGGCTGCCGCCGACCGTCGACCTGGCCGCCGAGCAGGTGCTCGGCGAGATCCTGGTCGCCGCCTCGCGGGACGGCATGGTGGACGCCGCGCACGACCTGTCCGACGGCGGCCTGGCGATCGCGCTGGCCGAGGGCTGCCTGCGGTACGGCGTCGGTGCCCGGGTCTGGCTGGACGAGCTGTGCGAGCGCGACGGCATCGACCCGTTCGTGGCGCTGTTCAGCGAGTCCACGGCGCGGGTGATCGTGTCCGTGCCGCGTTCGGAGGAGGTGCGGTTCACCGACATGTGCACCGCCCGCGGCGTCGCGCACCTGCGTATCGGGGTGGTGGACGACGAGAGCCAGGCCCTCGACGTCCAGGGTCAGTTCGTGCTGCCGCTGGACGAGCTGCAGACCGCGCACGAGGCCACCCTGCCCGCCGTCTTCGAGAACTGACCCGGATGCCCGAGCAGTTCTCGCTGTTCGACCTCGAGCCAACCGTCGAGGCCCCTCTCGAGCCTGCCCCCCAGCCGATCCAGCAGCGCGAGCCCGCCACCGACGTCCAGCAGTACGAGGTCGCGGTGGACGGCTCGGCCGTCGGGTCGAACCCCGGGTTCGCCGGCTGGGGCTGGTACCTGGGGCCGGACTGCTGGGCGGCCGGGTCACCCGAGGGCGGGGTGGACACGAACAACCGGATGGAGCTGATGGCCCTGCTGCGGTTCTTGCGGGCCACCGCGCACCGGCCGGACGACCGGGTCACGATCTTCCTGGACAGCCAGTACGCGCTGCAGTGCACGACCACCTGGTGCCGCGGCTGGGCGCGCAACGGCTGGAAGACCAAGGACCGCCAGGACGTGAAGAACGTCGACCTGATCAAGCCGGTCGTCGAGCTGCTGGCCACCCGCAGCGCCACCGAGCTGGTCTGGACCAAGGCGCACGTCGGCCACGTCCTGAACGAGGGTGCCGACACCGCGGCCCGCGGCGCCGCCGAGGCGACCAAGGTGGGCTCGCCCGTCCCCACCGGGCCCGGCTGGACCCGCGACTAGAACCCGCGACGAGAACCCGTGCCAGCCCTTCAGGCCAGCGCGAGCTCGCGGCGCCGGCTGCCGGACAGCGCGGCGCCGACGGAAGCCACGGTCACGACGGCGATCACCACGGCCATCGTGAGCGAGGCGTCCGGGCCGAGCCCGACCAGCGGCGCGGCCACCGCGCCGGCCAGGAACTGACCGGTCCCGAGCAGCGCGGACGCCGAACCCGCCGTGTCGCCGTGGTCGGCGAGGGCGAGCGCGGTGGCGTTGGGGAAGACGAAGCCCATCCCCGAGACCACGAGGAAGAGCGCGGGCACGATGGCCAGCAGCCCGGCACCGGCCAGGGTGGCGGCCAGCAGCCCCAGGCCGCCGACGGCACAGATCGACGTCCCGGCCAGCAGCAGCACCCGCGGACCCGTGCGGTGCACGATCCGTCCGCTGAGCTGGCTGAGCCCGGTCAGGCCGATGGTGTTGACCGCGAACAGCGCGCTGTAGGCCTGCGCCGAGAGCCCGTGCACGTCCTGCAGCAGGAACGGCGAGCCGGCCAGGTAACCGAACAGACCCGCGCAGGACAGCACCATCGCCAGCAGCGGGGTCCGGAACCCCGGGTCGCGCACCAACCGGCGGAACGTGGACACGGTCTCGCCGAAGCCGCCCACCCGGCGCCGCTCGACCGGCAGCGTCTCAGGCACCCGGAACGTCGCGGTGAGCAGCAGCAGCACGCCCGCCACGGCCAGCAGCCCGAAGATGCCGCGCCAGGACGTGACCAGCAGCAGCTGGCCACCGAGCACGGGAGCGATGACCGGCGCCGCCCCGGTCACCAGCATCAGCGCCGCGAACAGTCGGGCCATCGCGGCGCCGTTCGAGACGTCCCGGGCGATCGCCATCGCGCTGACCATCCCGGCCGCGGCCGTGAAGCCCTGCAGCGTGCGGCCGGCGATCAGCAGGCCGATGTTCGGCGCGACCGCGCACAGCAGCGACGCCACCACGTAGACCGCGAGACCCACGATGAGCGGACGACGACGTCCGAGCCGGTCGCTCATCGGCCCGAAGAACAGCTGTCCCACGGCCAGCCCGGCCAGCGTCGCGGTCAGCGTGAGCTGCGTCGCCGACGTCGAGGCGGACAGGTCGTGCGCGATGTCGGGCAGCGCGGGGAGGTAGGTGTCCAGCGAGAGCGGGCCGATGCCCTGCAGGGCGCCGAGCACCACGACGAGCCCGATCGGCACCCCGAGCCGGCCGACGCGGGAGGTCGGCGCGGCGACCGCGGGTGCGGTCGTGGTGTCGGGTGGGCAGGCGGTCGTCACGGCGAGAGCTCCTCGAACAAGGACATGGCGGGGCGGCCCTCAACGGGGCGGGGACGGGCAGGGGTTTCCAAGCGGTCGGACGACGTCGTCCACCAGGTGCAAGATCCAGGCTCTCGCAGGTGTTCCCGCCCGCGCCAACCGTTTCGCTGGGCGGACGCTCAGGCCCGCGGCACCCGGATCCCGGCCAGCTGGTGCCCGGTGGCGACCAGCCGGCCGCGCGAGTCCCAGATGTCGCAGGTCTCGTCGAACAGCGACCCCTCGATCAACCGGGCGTGCTGGCGGACGACGACCGGCCCGGGCGCGGGCACGGCGCGCACCCAGGCAGACAGCTGCATCGTCGGCACCCAGCCGGTCAGGCCGACGTCGAACGTGGCGGGCGGCAGCGAGTCGACCGCCAGCAGCAGGCCGAGCGGGTCCATCGCGCGACCGTCCGCGAAGCTGAGGTAGCCGCGCAGCTCGCCCACCCCGGACGGCTTGCCCTGCGCCCATCCCAGGCAGGCCGGGTCCAGCCGTTCGTCCAGCACCTCCATGATCGGCACCTGGAAGCCCGGGCCCTCGACGGGCAGCCGGAAGCACCCCTCGATGGGCGGCAAGGTGGCGGGCAGCACGCCGTCGTGCACCGGCTCGGAGTCGGTGGCCAGCTCGGCGCAGGTCACCAGCGCCTCGGCCCGCAGCTCGCCGTCCGGCGTCCGCAGCGTGACCCGGGTCGCCGACTGCGTGCGGCCGGCCCGGAGCACCGTGACGTCCAGCAGCACGCGGCCGACCGGGACGGGGGACAGGTACGTCGCGCTCGCGGCGATCGGATGCGGTAGCGGCGGCCGCCCGGCGGCCTCGCGCTCGGCGGCCACCCCGAGCACCGCCGCCCGTCCCATCAGTGCCAGCACGTACCCGCCGTTCGTCCGGCCGGCGATGGACCACTGCGGGTCGATCGTCGCCTCCAGCCGACCGGGCTCCCCGTCAGGCTCGCCGTCGGGCTCGCGGGAGGTGCGGGTCACCGCGGTGACCTCGTCGAAGCGCGCCGTCATGGGCCCCATCCTGCCGGGACCGTTCCGGTCGTCGGCGGCGGGTGCGAGCATCGGGGGATGGCCACCCGACGACGCATCGACCCGCTCGACGGCGCGGCCGCCGTCCGGCGGTGGCTCGACGGCGCCATCGACGGCGGTGACGTCGACCGCCCGACGGTGGCGACCGCCGTCCGGTACACGCTCGAGGAGCTGGCCGCCCGGGCGCCCGGGCACACCGTCGAGGTCCGCGTCCCGCCGTTCGGGGTCACCCAGTGCCTGGCCGGTCCGCGGCACACTCGCGGCACCCCGCCGAACGTCGTCGAGACGGACGCCGAGACCTGGCTCGCGCTGGCCACCGGCAGGCTGTCCTGGGCGGACGCGCGGGCCACCGCCCGCGTCCTGGCCAGCGGCGATCGCGCCGACCTGGCCGACGTCCTCCCCCTCACCTGACCCACAACCTTCACCGCGCCGCTCCCGCAGATGTCCCGCTATCGGGGGTTATGGCCCGCGGATGGCCCCGGATAGCGGAACATCTGCGGGGTCAGGGTCGCAGGTCAGGGGGGGGGTGGCCTGCAGGACGGCGAGCGGCACGGTGGTGCAGCGGTGCAGCTCCCACGCGTCGTCGCCGTCCGTGCCCTCGCGCATCCAGCGGCTGACGGGCACGTCGCGGACCAGGTCGCCGGTGACCCAGCCGGTGCCGGACGCGGTGACGACCCGCCCGGTGGCGTTCACCAGGGCCGCCGGGCTGTCGAGCCGGGCCAGCGCGGGCAGCACCCGCGCCTCGAGCGCGCGCACGTACAGGTCGGCGCCGACGACGCCGACCAGTCCTACCGCGGTCTCGACGGGCTGGGTGAACGTCAGCGTGTACTCGTCGGTGCACAGGTAGTCCACGTACGGGCCGGTCAGGCACGGCTCGCCGGTGTCCCGCGGTCCGGTGAACCAGGCGAGGCCGGTGTAGTCGCGGAAGTCCTCGGCGGCCGGGTCGGTCTGCACCTGGAGCCGCTGGACGACGGGCTGCGCGGCGTCCGGGTCGGTCGTCCACCACTGCAACCAGTACGGGACGTCGGCCAGCGCGTCCTGCGCGGCGACGAAGCCCGCGCCGGCCAGCGGCAGGTCGGGCAGCCGCAGCATGGCCGCGGCGAGGTCGTCGATGCCCAGCTCGGACTGCGTCGGACGTCGGCGGCCGTCGAACCGCGAGGCCACCTGGCTGCGCAGCCCGTCGAGCAGCCCGTGCACCTGCCCGCCGACCGTGTCGACCGCGGCGACGACGTCCACGGCGACCAGCGGCGTCGCGACGCGGGAGGGTCCGGTCATGAGTCCATGATGCGTCACCCGCGGCTGACCTCGCGGTGAAGATCGCGAACCGCGGTGAACATCTGTGCGACGTGGTCCTCGGCGGCGGCCCTTGCTGCGGCCCCGTCGCCCGCCGCGACGGCCTGGTGCAGGCGCCGGTGCACCTCGCAGGCGGCATGCATCGTCGCGTCCTGCGAGTAGGGCAGCCAGAGCACCGGACCCACCGCGCTCTGCAGGGCGATCTCCTCGCGGGTCAGTCGCGGGGACTGCGCGCCGGCCGCGAGCTCGAGGTGGTACTGGCCCTCGGCCCGTCGCCGCGCCCCGGCGTCCGCCGCGCCGGCCAGTCGCTCGGTGGCCGCCTCGAGCCGGGCCAGGTCCTGCTCGTCCGCGCGGTCCGCGGCGAGCCTGGCGCACGCCCCGCTGATCGCGGCGTAGTGGTCGGCGAGGTCGCGCAGCTCGCCCAGCCCAAAGCCGCGCAGCCGGGCCCGCAGTACGGAGGTGGCGGCGTCGTCCGGGGCGCAGACGAAGGAGCCTCCGCCCCGCCCGCGCCGGGTGCGCACCAGCCCCTGCTCGCGCAGCGCGGTGAGCGCCTCGCGAACGGTGACGGTGGAGACGCCGAGCCGGTCGGCGAGGTCGGTCTCACTGGGCAGCTGCTGGGTGTCGGGCAACAGGCCGAGCGCGATGGCATCGGACAGGCGCCGGGTGACCGCCTCGGCGCGTCCGCTCGGCTCGAGCGGGGAGAAGACGCCGGCCAGGGCGCGGGGGGACATGCGTGAGGAAGTGGACGGCGTGCTGCCGGTCGCGGTCACGTCGCCTCCTGCCTGGGTTCGGTCACGAAACGGTCCCGGTCGGAGTCGAGTTCCCGGGACCCCTTGCGCGTTGACCTATGAAGTCATAGGTTCTCGCCCGTGTCCAGCCCCCAGCAGCACCCGGACGCCGCCCTCGCGGTGCGTCTGCGCGGCCTGCGCAAGGAGTTCCCCGGCCGCCCGGCGGTCGTCGCGGTCGATGGCGTGGACCTCGACATCGTGGACGGCGAGTTCCTCACCCTGCTCGGCCCCTCAGGCTCGGGCAAGACGACCGTGCTGCGGATGATCTCGGGCTTCGAGCTGCCCACCGAGGGGTCGATCGAGCTGGCCGGCCGCGACGTCACGCGGGTCCCGCCCTTCGAGCGCAACGTCAACACGGTCTTCCAGGACTACGCGCTCTTCCCGCACATGAACGTGCTGCAGAACGTCGAGTACGGCCTCCGGGTCAAGGGGGTCGGCAAGGCCGAGCGGCGCCGGCGCGCAGGCGAGGCGTTGGACGGCGTCCGGCTCGGCCAGTACGGCGAGCGCAAGCCCGCGCAGCTGTCGGGCGGCCAGCGCCAGCGCGTGGCCCTGGCCCGCGCCCTGGTGAACCGGCCGAAGGTGCTGCTGCTGGACGAGCCGCTCGGTGCCCTCGACCTCAAGCTCCGCGAGGAGATGCAGGTCGAGCTCAAGGCCATCCAGCGCCAGGTGGGTCTGACGTTCGTCTTCGTCACCCACGACCAGGAGGAGGCGCTGACCATGTCCGACCGGATCGCGGTGTTCAACGCCGGCCGGATCGAGCAGGTCGGCAGCCCGGCGGAGATCTACGAGCGCCCGGCCACGGAGTTCGTGGCCGGCTTCGTCGGGACGTCGAACCTGCTCGGACCCGTTGCGGCGCAGTCGATCCTGGGCAAGGACGGGCTGTGGTCGGTCCGGCCGGAGAAGATCCGGCTGGCTGGCGCGGCGGAGTCCGCCGGCCCCGACGAGCACTCGGCCGACGGCACCATCGCCGAGGTGGTCTACGCCGGCGCGGCGACCCGCTTCCTGGTGGACCTGGACGCGGGGGCACGACTGACGGTCACGCAGCAGAACCTGCGGACGTCGTCGATGGACGTCGACACGCTGCGCGGCACCCGGGCGCGGCTGGTCTGGCGTCGAGAGCACGAGCTCCGGCTCGACTGATCGCACGTGATGCACGAACTGAGAAGGAGCAAGCAGATGGCGACGAAGCGACTCACGGCCGGCGTGGCGGTGGCGGCAGTCCTCGCTCTCGCGGTGGCCGGGTGCGGCAGCGACAGCGACAGCAGCAGCAGCGGCGGGACGCGGGCGAAGCCGCCGAGCCTGAAGGCCCTGCAGACCCTGGGCGCCGGTGAGGGTGCGATCAACATCCTGGCCTGGGCCGGGTACGCGGAGAACGGCACGACCGACCCGAGCGTCGACTGGGTGACGCCGTTCGAGAAGGCGACGGGCTGCAAGGCCAACGTGCAGGTCGCCAACACCTCGGACGAGATGTTCGAGAAGATGGGCACCGGCGACTTCGACGTCGTCTCGGCCTCGGGCGACTCCTCGCTGCGGATGATCTACGCGGGCAAGGTCGCGCCGGTCAACACCTCCCTGCTCACCAACTGGGCCGACATCGCGCCGTTCCAGAAGGGCCAGCAGTGGAACTCGGTGGACGGCGTCGACTACGGCATCCCGCACGGCTGGGGCGCCAACCTGCTGTCCTGGCGGACCGACAAGGTGACCCCGGCGCCCGACTCGTGGAGCGTCGTCTGGGACCAGAACTCGCCGTACAAGGGCAAGATCGGCGCCTACGACTCGCCGACCTACCTGGCGGACGCGGCGCTGTACCTGATGGCCACCAAGCCCGAGCTGGGCATCAAGAACCCGTACGCGCTGGACAAGAAGCAGTTCGACGCGGCCGTCGAGCTGGCCACCCAGCAGAAGTCGATCCTGGCCGGCTACTGGGCGTCGTACACCGATGCGCAGAAGGCGTTCACCAACGGGACGTACGTGCTGGGCACCTCGTGGCAGATCATCGTCAACCTCGCCCAGGCCGACAAGGCCAAGGTCGACGCGACGCTGCCCAAGGAGGGCTCGACGGGCTGGGCCGACACCTGGATGGTCGACGCCAAGTCCCCGCACCCGAACTGCTCGTACCTGTGGATGAACCACATCACCACCCCGTCGGTGCAGGCCCAGGTGGCCGAGTGGTTCGGTGAGGCGCCGGCCAACCTGAAGGCGTGCACCGAGACCGCGGACGCCGGGCACTGCAAGGTGTTCCACGCGGACGACGAGCCGTACTTCAAGAAGATCTGGTTCTGGGCGACGCCGCAGTCCGACTGCCTGGACGGGCGGTCCGACACCAAGTGCATCCCCTACTCGGAGTGGACGAAGGCCTGGAGCACCCTGCGCAGCTGACGGCTCGCCGGCGTCACCACCGAACCACCCGCACGAAGTGAGGAAGCGTGGCCAGCATCACCGACGTCGACCGCACCGACCGGGCCCACCGGTCGGTGCGGCGGCGGCTGTCCGCGCACCTGTTCCGCAGCGACCGCACCCGGCTCGCCGGTCTGGTCGGGCCGCCCGTGGCGTGGATGGCGGTCATCTACTTCGCCGCCGTGTTCTCGCTGCTGTCCACCGCGTTCTTCAGCGTCGACGAGTTCACCAACGCCGTCGTCCGCACGTTCACCACGGCCAACCTGGTCGACGTCTTCACCGAACCCGCCTACCTGCGCGCCACGCTGCTGACGGTGGGGATCGCCGCGTCGGTCACGGTGCTGTGCATCGTGATCGGGTTGCCGATGGCGTTCTTCATGGCCAAGGTCGCCCGGCGGCGTTCCCGCGGCCTGCTGCTCGCCCTGGTCATCACGCCGCTGTGGGCGTCGTACCTGGTCAAGGTCTACGCCTGGCAGGCGATGGTGCAACCCGGGCGGGGGGTCATCGCGTGGATGCTGCAGCCGTTCGGGCTGGACGGCCCCGGCTTCGGCCGGGTCGCCATCGTGCTGACGCTGACCTACCTGTGGCTGCCGTACATGATCCTGCCCGTGTTCGCCGGCCTCGAGCGGCTGCCGGACTCGTTGCTGGACGCGTCCGGCGACCTGGGCGCCCGTCCGTGGCGGACGTTCCGCAGCGTCGTCCTGCCGTTGGTCTACCCGTCGATCATCGCGGGCACCATCTTCACGTTCTCGCTGAGCCTGGGCGACTACATCACGGCGCAGATCGTCGGCGGCAAGGTCCAGATGCTCGGCAACATCGTCTACCAGAACTACGCGGCCAACCTGCCGTTCGCGGCGACCATCGCGCTCATCCCGATCGCGATCATGCTGGTCTACCTGGCCGTGATCCGTCGTTCCGGCGCGCTGGACAACCTGTGAGGGGGCGGTCGTGAGCTTCTCGGGACGGGGACGCTGGGCGCTGCGGCTGGCCATGGCCCTCGGGCTGGCCTTCATCTACGTGCCGCTGGCCGTGGTGGTCATCAACTCGTTCAACGCCAGCACCGTCTTCGCCTGGCCGCCCAGGAGCTACACGACGCACTGGTGGACGAGCGTGTGGGGCAATCCCGGGGTCCGGGACGCCATCTGGACGTCGGTCCGCATCGGCCTGATCGCGACCGGCATCGCGATGGTGCTCGGCGCGATGATGGCGTTCGCGCTGAGCCGCTACTCGTTCTTCGGCCGGCAGACCCTGTCGCTGCTGGTGATCCTGCCGATCGCGCTGCCCGGCATCGTGACGGCGCTGGCCCTGCGGACGGCGTTCCGCACCATCCTGCAGGTCGAGCTGTCCATCTGGTCGGTCGTGGTCGCGCACGCGACGTTCTGCATCGTGGTGATCTACAACAACGTCATCGCCCGGTTGCGGCGCCTCGGCACCTCACTGGAGGAAGCCTCGATGGATCTCGGCGCGGACACCTTCACGACGTTCGCCCGGATCACCTTCCCGAACCTGCGTGGGGCGTTCTTCGCCGGCGGGCTGCTCGCCTTCGGCCTCAGCTTCGACGAGATCGTGGTGACCCTGTTCACCGCGCCGCCCGGCGTGACGACCCTGCCGATCTGGATCTTCCAGAACCTGTCCCGGCCGAACCAGGCGCCCGTGGTCAACGTCGTCGCCGCGGCGCTGGTGATCCTGTCGATCGTGCCGATCTACATCAGCCAGCGACTGTCCGGCGAGTCCACTGCGGGCGGTCGCATCTAGCGCCGCGCGTCGGGAGCCGGGTCAGCGCTTCTCGCAGGCGATGCCGTCCTTGTCGCGGTCCAGGCCCTTGTTCGCCTTGATGGCTGCCTGGTAGAGGCTGTCGCTGCGCTTGAACGTGGTGACCGGCTTGCCGGACGTCTTGTCCTTCGCCTTCACCTTGCCGACGCCGTGCTTGTACGTCTTGTTCACGGCCGTGCAGTTCTTCCACTTCGCCGGGACGGCGGCCTGCGCCGGCAGGGCCGTGCCGGCCACGAGCAGGCCGACGGTGGCGAGGGTGGCGGCGGCGGGGCGAAGTGAGCGCATGGTCTGTGCATCGGCACCGTCGGCACCCGGCTGAACGTGACGCCGCCCACCCCGCACCCTTCGCGCTAGACGTGGTGGTGAGGGGCGGATAGCCACGTCAAGCGCGAATGGTGCGCTGGGTTACCGTCGGGGCGTGAGCGAGCCCCACGTCGACCAGCCCGCCGAGAGCGCGCCGTCCCCGGAGAGCGCGCCGTCCCCGGAGAGCGCGCAGCCCCCGGAGAGCGCGCAGCCCCCGGAGAGCGGGCCGCGCCGCCTGCCGGTGCGCCGAGCCCCGCGGTACGGCGCGTTCCTGCTCACCGGCGCGGCGATCGGCGTCCTGCTCGCCGTCGTGCTCGCCCTCAGCGGCTCGGCCGACGCCGACACCGGCCGCGGACAGCTCCTGGGCTACCTGGCCCTGCTGCTCGGCCTGCTCGGTGGCGTGCTGGGTGGCGCGTTCGCCGTGCTCATCGAGCGACTGCGCCGCTGACCTCGCTCACGCTGGCGGCGGAGCGGGTCAGCACGACGCGCTCGGAGCGCCCGCTCGCCGTCCGGACCGTGACCTCCAACCGTGAGCTCGTCAGCGACTGCGCGCTCGCCGCGACCGCGGACGGCGCGGTGCCGGCGGGGCGCGGCAGCACCACCGTGACCCAGCCCGCGACGGTGGCCGGGCCGAGGCTCGCGCGCACCGCGGGCGCCGGCGTCAGCTTCCCGTAGCTGGGGGAGACCCAGCCGCGGCGGGGGCTGGTCGACCCCGTGCTCACCGTCACCCGCGGGCGCGTGCCGAGCCAGACCAGCGTGGTGTTGGCGCCGGGTCCGCTGGTGCTGACCTGGCCGGCCGACGTGAGGGTGGACTGCCCGGGACCAAGCTGCCAGTGCTGCGCGAACTGCCGCGGCACGACGTGGCCCTTGGCGTCCTTCAGGGCGCTGACCGCGCGGTCCCACACGACCAGGTACTCCCCGCTCCGGGAGTAGAGCACGGTGCGGGTGAGGGTGATCTTGTTCTTGCGGTACCCGGTGTCGACGATCGTGACGAGGTCGCGGTGGGCGTCGCTGAGCACGGCCGTGACGGCGGCCGCCCGGGTCGTGCTGTAGCCCCCGCCGGACGCCGAGACCACGTTGTGCGCGTCGCGTCCCGTGACGAAGGTGCGCGTCGCGCCGTACTGGTACCGCCACTGCCCGGTGTCGTGCAGCAGCTCGCTGCCGTTCGCGTAGAAGGTCAGGGCGCCGGCGTCCGCGTGCGCGTGGAAGATCCCGGCCCCCGGCCCGGCCCCGAAGCGCAGGGAGTAGAAGCTCTGCTGGGTGAAGGGGCGGGTCGCCGTGCCCCAGCCCGAGCGGCCGAACGCGTAGCCACCGCTGCGGAAGATCGCGAACGGAGACACGGGTCGCGTGCCGCCGGCGCCGAGCCGGGCGGACCACTCCGCCGCCGTCCCGGTGTACGTGGACACGCTGGGGCGCTGCGGGCTGGTGTCACCGAGCGCCTCGTAGCTGCCGTCGGGCCGGATCGCGTTGCCGACGAACCGCGCGATGGCGTCCACCCGGGACCACCCGCTCGGCACGCTCGTGCCGCACCGGCGCAGCCGCTGGCCCGCGAGCCGGAACCAGGCGTAGTCCGACGTCGCGTACGAGACCGCGCCCTCCCGGGTGGACCCGTCGGCGTACACCAGGTGGGTCACCAGGCGACTCAGCCGGCCCCGGGCGGCGTTGCGCCAGCTCGCGTGCCCCATCGAGCAGCCGAGCACGTACTGCCCCATGGCCAGCTGGATGCCGGTGTTGTTGGAGGCCAGCGTGGACGTGTAGGTCGTCACGTAGTTCGCGTGCACGGCGGCCAGCCTTCGCAGCCAGGGCTCGCGGCCGCGCGGTCCGGCCAGCGCGCAGCCGATCACCTGCATCCTGTAGCCGGTGTAGATGGGCTGCCAGCCGTAGCCGTTCGGGCGCTTCTTCAGGGTGAGCCGGTTGTCCGTCCCCCAGTCCCGCAGCAGTCCGTAGAACCGGTCGACCATGGCGCGGTTCCCGGTCCGCACCCCTTCACGCAGCAGCGGGACGAGGTAGTGCAGCGAGTTCATGTGGCCGTCGCCGGAGCTGTCCAGGCCGGCCTGCGGACGCCACGTCGGGTTCCGCGGGATCAGTACCGTGCCGTACTTCTCGATCGGTACCCGACCGGCCATGATCTGCCCCGCCCGGGCGGCGTCGTCCGGCCGGGCCGCCGTGACCCCCAGGTCGCACTGCGCCTGCGCCCGGGCCACGTTGGCGATCGCGGCCGAGCCCGCGACGCTGGGGACGGGGGTCGCCGCCCCCGCATCGCCGGCGGTCGCCGTCGAGGCCACCGCCACGGCACCGAGGACGACGACGAGGCCCACAGTCGTCGTGAGCCGACCTCGTCGGTGCATGCCGGTCCCCCGTCGTCGCGCGCTGTTCGTCCCGGTCAGCCCATCGGCCGGCCCGCCGGGTTCATGAGCGCGCCGGGCTGTGCGACACTCGACCAGTGGCACGAGGCGACGGGCTGTTGTCCCATGACCTGCTCCCCGGTGAGAAGTCCCCGCAGGACGCCTGTGGCGTCCTGGGGATCTGGGCCCCCGGCGAGGAGGTCGCCAAGCTCACCTTCTACGGGCTGTACGCGCTGCAGCACCGAGGTCAGGAGTCGGCCGGCATCGCGACCAGCGACGGCCACCGCCTGCTGGTCTACAAGGACATGGGCCTGGTCTCGCAGGTCTTCGACGAGACGGCGCTGAACTCGCTCGCCGGCCACCTCGCGATCGGCCACACGCGGTACTCCACGACCGGCGGGAGCGTGTGGGAGAACGCCCAGCCGACCCTGGGCAACACCGCCGGTGGCACGGTGGCGCTCGCGCACAACGGAAACCTGACGAACTCCGCCGAGCTGCGGGACGTCGTCCAGCAGCGGTACGGGGCGCAGGCGGCGGGCGAGCTGTCCCGCGGGAACACGACGGACACCGCGCTGATCACCGCGCTGCTGGCCGGCGACCCGGACCACAGCCTGGAGTCCACCGCCCTCGAGATCCTGCCCGAGCTGCGCGGCGCGTTCTCCCTCGTGTTCATGGACGAGCACACGCTGTACGCCGCTCGGGACCGCAACGGCGTCCGCCCCCTGGTGCTCGGCCGCCTCGAGCGCGGCTGGGTCGTCGCCAGCGAGACCCCGGCGCTGGCCACGATCGGCGCCAGCTACATCCGTGAGATCGAGCCCGGTGAGCTGGTGGTGATCGACGCGGACGGCCTGCGCTCCAGCCACTTCGCCGAGCCGGACCCCAAGGGCTGCGTCTTCGAGTTCGTGTACCTGGCCCGCCCGGACACCACGATCAGCGGCCGGGTGGTGCACGAGGCGCGGGTCGAGATGGGCCGCCGCCTGGCCGTCGAGCACCCCGCGGTGGCCGACCTGGTGATCGGCGTCCCGGAGTCGGGCACCCCGGCGGCGATCGGCTACGCGGAGGCCAGCGGCATCCCGTTCGGCCAGGGCTTCGTGAAGAACTCGTACGTGGGCCGCACGTTCATCCAGCCCAGCCAGACGATCCGCCAGCTCGGCATCCGGCTCAAGCTGAACCCGCTGACCGACGTCATCCGCGGCAAGCGGCTGGTCGTCGTCGACGACTCGATCGTGCGCGGCAACACCCAGCGGGCCCAGGTCCGGATGCTGCGTGAGGCCGGTGCCGCCGAGGTGCACGTGCGGATCTCCTCGCCGCCAATCAGCTGGCCGTGCTTCTACGGCATCGACTTCGCGACCCGGGCCGAGCTCATCGCGACCGGCCTGGGGGTCGAGGAGGTGCGCGCCAGCATCGGCGCCGACAGCCTCGGCTACATCAGCGAGGACGGCATGATCGCCGCGACGAACCAGCCGAAGGACCGGCTCTGCCGGGCCTGCTTCACCGGTCAGTACCCGATCGAGCTGCCGCACGCCGACCAGCTCGGCAAGAACGTGCTCGAGACCCTGCCCGGCCTCGAGGTGGACGCCGCTCGACCTCGGCGGGACGCGGACGGCGTCCCGACCGGCCTGTCCGGCGGGGCGACCGACGCCCTGGCCCGCCCGTGACCACCCGGCCGAACGACCCGGAGCCGGTCACCTACGCCGGTGCCGGCGTCGACACCGAGGCCGGCGACCGCGCCGTCGAGCTGATGAAGGCGTGGGTCGCCAAGACCCGGCGCCCCGAGGTGGTCGGCGGCATCGGCGGCTTCGCCGGGCTGTTCGACGTGAGCGCCCTGAAGACCTACAAGCGACCCCTGCTGGCCACCAGCACGGACGGGGTGGGCACGAAGGTGCAGATCGCCCAGCGCCTCGACATCCACGACACGATCGGCTTCGACCTGGTCGGCATGGTCGTCGACGACATCGTGGTGGCCGGCGCCGAGCCGCTGTTCATGACCGACTACATCGCCTGCGGGTCCGTCGTCCCGGAGCGGATCGCGGCCGTGGTGCGCGGGATCGCCGAGGCGTGCGTGGTCGCCGGCTGCGCGCTCGCCGGCGGCGAGACGGCCGAGCACCCGGGCCTGCTGGACCCGGACGAGTACGACGTGGCCGGTGCGGTCACCGGCGTGGTCGAGGCGGACGACGTCCTCGGCCCCGAGCGGGTGCGCGACGGTGACGTGCTGGTCGCGATGGCGTCGTCCGGGCTGCACTCCAACGGCTACTCGCTGGTGCGCCGGGTGCTCGAGGTGTCCGGCTGGGGCCTGGAGCGGCACGTCGACGAGCTCGGGCGGACCGTCGGCGAGGAGCTGCTCGAGCCGACCCGGGTCTACGCCCAGGACGTGCTCGACCTGGTGCGCGGTGGCCGGGCCGGCGGTCGGGACGACGGCGTCGACGTGCACGCCGTGAGCCACGTGACGGGCGGCGGACTGGCCGCGAACCTGGCCCGGGTGCTGCCGCGCGGGCTGGAGGCGGTCGTCGACCGCGCCAGCTGGACGCCGGCCCCGGTGTTCGGGCTGGTCCGCCGGCTCGGTCAGGTGCCGGTGGACGACCTCGAGCGCACGCTCAACCTCGGGGTCGGCATGGTCGCCGTGGTGGCGCCGCAGAGCGTGGACGCCGCACTGGCCCGGCTGCAGGCCCGCGGGTTGCCCGCCTGGGTGCTCGGCACGGTCGGTGCCCCGGGGGCCCGCTCGGACGGCGACGTGACCCAGGGGGCCAAGGGCGTGGACGGCGGCGCCGTCCGGATGGTCGGCAGCCAGCCGCTCTGAGCGAGCCGGCTCCGACGGCGGGCTCGATCACGCGAACACGGGGTTCTGGACGGGCCAGAACCCCGTGTGCACGAGACGGTGTGGCAGGACGAGCGCGTCAGCGCTCGCCGGACGCCCACTGCTGGTAGTCGCCCTCGTCCTCGTCGTCGGAGGGCGCGAGGCGCTCCGGCTTCGAGTACAACGGCGTGTCAGCGTGGAGCTCACGCTGGAGGGCAGTCAGGTCCGTGTCGGGGCTGTAGTACTTCAGCTCCCGGGCGACCTTGGTCTGCTTGGCCTTGGCGCGGCCGCGACCCATAGCGTCGACCCCCTCATGCGTCGACCGGGGCGGCGAGAAGCGGCCCCGGAATCAAGTGATCTCGTCGTAGGCCCAACGGTACATTGTCCCGGCGGGTTCCACCTAGCGGGGCCGGTGCCCTCATCGGCGCCCAGGCAGGAAGAGCCGCTCGTTCGGCGCAACGCCGGCGATCCGTCGCTCGGCCAGCCGGTCGGCCGCGACCGATGGGGCCACGTGCTCGGCGTCCGCCTCCGCGAGCACGGCAGCCGTGGCGTCGAAGATCTTCAGGGTGCGCTCACGCGCCCGCTCGAACGAGAAGCCGTGCAGCTCGTCGGCGACCTGGATCACCCCGCCGGAGTTGACCAGGTAGTCGGGCGTGTAGGTGATCGCGCGGGCCATCAGCTGGTCGGCCACCGCCGGTTCGGCGAGCTGGTTGTTCGCGGCGCCGCACACGATGCTCGCCCGCAGGCCGTCGACGACCTCCGGGGTGAGGGCGTCGCCCAGGGCGCACGGGGCGTACACGTCCAGGTCGGCGACCACCAGCTCCGCCGTCGAGCCGACGGTCGTGACCTCCGGGTGCTCGGCGCGCACCCGCGCGAGCGCCGCCTCCGACACGTCGGTCACGACGACGTCCGCGCCGTCCTGGAGCAGCAGCCCGGCCAGCAGGTGACCGACCTTGCCGACCCCGGCGACCCCGACCCGGCGGCCGGCCAGCGTGGGCTCGCCCCAGCGGTGCGCGGCCGCGGCCCGCATGCCCTGGAAGACGCCCAGCGCGGTCAGCACGGAGGAGTCGCCCGCCCCGCCGTCCGCCTCGCTGCGCCCGGTGACGAAGTCGCAGGTCTGCGCGACGACGTCCATGTCGGCGACGTACGTGCCGACGTCGCACGCCGTGACGTACCGACCGCCGAGGCTCTGCACGAACCGGCCGTAGGCGCGCAGCAGCTCGGGGGTCTTGTCCCGGGCCGGGTCGCCGATGATCACGGCCTTGCCGCCGCCGTGGTCCAGCCCGGCGACGGCGTTCTTGTAGGTCATGCCGCGGGATAGGTGCAGGACGTCGGCGAGCGCCTCACGGGTGCTGGCGTACGGGTAGAAGCGGGTGCCGCCGAGACCGGGGCCGAGCGCGGTGCTGTGCAGCGCGATGATCGCGCGCAGCCCGGACTCGACGTCGTGGCAGAAGACCACCTGCTCGTGGTCGCCGGCGAAGACGTCGCTGCCGTCCTCGCTCGGCGGGTGGGTGGTCAGGCCAGTCGCGGTGCTGGTCACGGTGGTGACTCCTCAGGGGTGCCGGGGCGGGGCCCTCGTGAGGCCACCACCCGCCGTCCGGGGGCGTCGTCGACCCCGTGGTCCCCAGCGTAGAACGCTCCAGAGGTGACACCCTGGGGGGCGTGCCCACCGTCACCCGCCGCCCGCCGTACCAGGCGCAGCTGCGCGTGTACGAGCCGGTGGCCCACCTGGCCCCGGAGCAGCGCCGGCGCTGGACCCAGTACGCGGTGGACGCGCCGTCGGCGACGGAGGTGGAGGCGGAGCTGTACGCCGAGTCCGTGCGGCGGCTCGCCGGACGCCCGCCGGCGCCGGTCCCGGCGGCCGAGAGCCGGCACGGCCTGGTGATCGAGCAGGACGGCGAGCTGTACGTCTGCCCGATGCAGCCACGCCTGCAGGTCTGGCAGCGGCTGGGCGGTCCCGACGAGGACGGTGACCTGCTCCCCGGCGAGGCCGCGGTGCCCGTCGCGCTGCGCGAGCAGGCTGCCGCGGACCTCGCGGCGTTCACCCGAGCGGGTGGTGAGGTCCGGCTGTTCTCGCGGACCGCGGCGTGGCACGTGCCGGTGTCCTGGTTCGTTCCGTTCGCCGGCGAGGAGCGCAGGCTGACCGTCGACCCGGAGCCCTCGCTGCGCTACCGGACGGCCATGTCGTCCGCCAGAAGGCGTGCGGCAGTAGGGCTCCGGGCCGCCCGCGAAGGGCTCGGCGACGTGGACGTGGTGGACGAGATCGAGCAGGTCGCCCGCTGGCTGGAGGAGTTCGACTCGCGCAGCCTGGTCGAGCTGGACTACGGCGGGCTCGCGCACCTGCTGGACGCCGCGCACCTGAGCAGCGATGATTCGGCGTCCGACGTCGCGGACGGGCTGGCCGCGCTGGCCGAGGGGGACGCGACGTCGGCGGCCGCGGCGTATCGCCGATGGACTACGCGGTGGCAGCGGGTGCGGCTCCTGTCGAGGGCCTGCTGAGCCGGAAGATCCGCGGACTAGTCATCCGTGCACGGGATGGGCTACCTAACTAGTCCCAGCGGAGCGGAACACAATGATCCGTCCTGAATGTTCCCTAACGGCACCCATAGGGGGCATCCTTGTACAAGCAACCGCGTCGTCCGACGCGGATCATGTGAAGGAGTAAGTCATGGCCACCAAGAGCCCCGACGCGCAGTCGCTGCTGACGCCGGCGGAGGTCGCGGCCCTGTTCCGCGTCGACCCGAAGACCGTCACGCGCTGGGCCAAGGCCGGCAAGCTCACCTCCATCCGCACCCTGGGTGGGCACCGCCGCTACCCCGAGGACGAGGTGCGTCAGCTGCTCGCGGGCATCCCGCAGCAGCGCAGCTGAGCTTCCGAACACGCGACCAACGGCACCGCCCCGCACTGGGGGGCGGTGCCGTTGCGCTGTTCCGGTCCCCCGCCGGCACGGGCGGGTGATGTGACCTGAATGCGCCCTGAATGTCGGCTGGGGGTCGTAGGGTGATTGCATGAGCAACCGGGAGGCGCACCCGACGGAGACCGTCTCCGTCTCGGACGCCCCGCGCGGGCCGGTCACCGAGCTGATCGAGGGCCGCGACGTCCCGATCAGCAAGACCAACCTGGTGAACCGCACGCTGCCGCACCGGGACCGCCGGATGATCGGTGCCTGGTGCTTCGTGGACACCTTCGGTCCCGACGCGGTGATCGCCCTGCCCGGCATGCGGGTGCCCCCGCACCCGCACGTGGGACTGCAGACGGTGTCCTGGCTGGTCGACGGAGCCGTCGACCACCGGGACAGCCTGGGCACGCACCAGCTGGTGCGCCCCGGCCAGCTCAACCTGATGACCGCCGGCCGCGGCATCTCGCACTCGGAGGAGTCACCCGTCGACCGGCCGCCGTGGCTGCACGGGGCGCAGCTGTGGATCGCGCTGCCGGACGACGCCCGCGGTGTGGAGCCGTCCTTCCAGCACGTCGCCGAGCTGCCGCAGGTCCAGCTGGACGGGGTGCGCGCGACGGTGCTGGTGGGCGAGCTGGCCGGGGTCGTGAGCCCGGCCACCGTCTACTCGCCGGTCGTCGGCGCGGAGCTGGAGGTGACGTCGTCCGGGCTGCTGCCCCTGGACCCGCAGTACGAGTACGGCGTGCTGGCCCTGCGCGGCGCGGCCGTCGTGGCCGACGAGCCGCTGTCCCCCGGCCGGCTGCTGTACCTGGGGACGGACCGGGAGTCCCTGCCGGTCTCCACCCGGGACGGCGCCCGGCTGCTGCTGCTCGGCGGCGTGCCGTTCGAGGAGCCGATCGTCATGTGGTGGAACTTCGTGGCCCGCACGCACGCCGAGATCGTCGAGGCGAGGCAGACCTGGATGGACGGGTTGGACGGCGGCGCCGGACCGCTCGGCGGGACCCGCTTCGGGCAGGTGGCGGGCTACGACGGGCCGCCGCTGCCCGCGCCCCCGCTGCCGAACGCCGAGCTGCGGCCACGCGGGCGGCACCCCTAGCCCGCAGGTCGCGCAACCGCTTGCACGAATCGGTCCTACACTTGCGCCCGTGTCCAGGAGACTTGCTGAGGTCGCGCGCCGCGTCGGAGTGAGTGAGGCGACGGTCAGCCGCGTGCTCAACGGCAAGCCCGGCGTCTCGGACGCCACCCGCGAGAGCGTCCTCACCGCGCTCGACGTGCTGGGCTACGAGCGACCGTCGAAGCTGCGCGGGGAGCGGGCCCGGCTCGTCGGGCTGGTCATCCCCGAGCTGCAGAACCCGATCTTCCCGGCCTTCGCCGAGGTGCTGGGCGCGAGCCTGGCGCAGAACGGCCTGACCCCGGTGCTGTGCATCCAGACCGCCGGCGGCGTCTCGGAGTCCGACTTCGTCGACCTGCTGATGCAGCAGCGGGTGGCCGGGGTCGTGTTCGCGGGCGGCCTGTACTCCCAGCGGGACGCCGACCACGAGCACTACGAGCGCATCCTCGAACGCAACCTGCCCGCCGTCCTGCTCAATGCCGCGATCGACGACCTGGGCATGCCGCAGATCGTCTGCGACGACGCCAGCGCCGTCGAGCAGGCCATGGGGCACCTGATCGCCTTGGGGCACAACAGGATCGGGCTCGTGCTGGGGCCGGAGGACCACGTGCCCTCGGAGCGCAAGCTGAGCACTGCCCGGATGCTCGCGCGGGAGGCCGGGATCGAGCTCGGCGCCGACCAGGTCGTGCGCAGCCAGTACTCGCTGCAGGCCGGTCAGGCTGCGGCCAGCAAGCTCATCGACCGCGGCGTCACGGGCGTGATCTGTGCGAGCGACCCGCTGGCGCTGGGGGCGATCCGGGCCGTGCGGCGAGCGCGGCTGTCGGTGCCGGAGGACATCTCCGTCGTCGGCTACGACGACTCGGCCTTCATGAGCTGCACCGAGCCGCCGCTGACCACCGTCCGGCAGCCGATCGAGGCCATGGGGCGGGCCGCCGTGGACCTGCTGATGCGCCAGATCGGTGGCGAGGACGCGTCCAGCGACGAGCTCTTCTTCGAGCCCGAGCTCGTCGTCCGGCGTTCGACCGGCCCGGCGCGTCACCCCGCCTGACCCAGCGCCACCTCCACCCCACCCCCCCGCCCCATCCCACCCCCACCCCACCCCAGCCCCGCTGGCCCCACTTGTCCCGCTTAGTGGGGTCATTTCGGCGTTCTGGGCCCGGATAGCGCGCTATGTGCGGTGACGGCGGCGCGGCGGGTGGAGCAGTTAGTCGGGTTTCAAAAGTATTTCTGTCAAGTTCTTGCGTGATCTAGTCCACTATGAATAGCCTCCTCGTTCAGATCAGCCAACCGCCGATGTCGCCGGATCTGGGAGGAACGCGTGGCCGTGCAGGACGCCGCACCCCGCCCGCTGGCCACCCCGCCGGCCCCGCCGCTGACCGACCCGCCGACGACCGGCGACGACGAGTGGTGGCGCTCGGCCGCGATCTACCAGGTCTACCCGCGCAGCTTCGCGGACGGGGACGGCGACGGAACCGGGGACCTGCTGGGCGTCCTGGACCGACTGCCCTACCTGCGCGACCTCGGGGTGGACGCCATGTGGTTCACCCCCTGGTACCCCTCGCCGATGGCCGACGGCGGCTACGACGTCGCCGACTACCGGGCCATCGACCCCGCGTTCGGCGACCTCGCGCTGGCCGAGGAGCTGATCGCCACCGCGGCGCGGCTGGGCCTGCGCACGATCGTGGACGTCGTCCCGAACCACGTGTCCGACCAGCACCGCTGGTTCCAGGAGGCGTTGGCCGCCGGGCCGGGCTCGCCCGAGCGCGCGCGCTTCTGGTTCCGGCCCGGCCGCGGTGAGCACGGCGAGCTGGCGCCCAACGGGTGGCAGTCCAACTTCGGCGGACCGGCGTGGAGCCGGCTGGTCGAGGCCGACGGCACCCCCGGCGACTGGTACCTGCACCTGTTCGCGCCCGGCCAGCCCGACCTCAACTGGGACAGCCCGGAGGTGCGCGCGGAGTTCGAGGACGTCCTGCGGTTCTGGTTCGAGCGGGGCGTGGCCGGCGTCCGGATCGACTCCGCGGCCCTGCTGGTCAAGGACCCGACCCTGCCCGAGCTGGACGACGAGCCCGGCCCGGGTGAGCACCCGTACGTCGACCGGGACGAGCTGCAGGACGTCTACCGGGCCTGGCGCCGCATCGCGGACGAGTACGGCGGCCGCGCGCTCGTCGGCGAGATCTGGCTGCCGGACGTCGAGCGCTTCGGTCGCTACCTGCGCCCGGACGTGCTGCACACCGCCTTCAACTTCGACTTCCTGGCCTGCCCGTGGCAGGTCGACGACCTGCGCCGCTCGATCGACACCACGACCGAGATGCACCGCGCGGTCGGGGCGCCGGCCACCTGGGTGCTGGCCAACCACGACGTGACCCGCACCGTCACCCGGTACGGCCGGGCCGACACCTCGTTCGCCTTCGAGCGCAAGCGGTTCGGCACCCCCACCGACCTCGAGCTCGGACGCCGCCGGGCCCGGGCCGCCGCGCTGCTGACCATGGCGCTGCCGGGCAGCCTGTACCTGTACCAGGGTGAGGAGCTCGGACTCCCCGAGGTCGAGGACCTCCCGCTGGAGCGCCTCGAGGACCCCATGCACGAGCGGTCCGGTGGCGTCGACCCGGGCCGCGACGGCTGCCGGGTGCCGCTGCCGTGGAACGGACAGCAGGCGCCGTACGGCTTCAGCGCGGTGCCGAACGGCGGTGCGGTGGCGCCGTCCTGGCTGCCCCAGCCCGCCGACTGGGCGGGCCTGACGGTGCAGGCCCAGGCCAGCGACCTCGGTTCGATGCTCTCGCTGTACCGCACCGCGTTGCGGCTGCGCCGGGAGCACCCCGACCTCGGTGACGGGAGCCTGACCTGGCTGACCGGCGACGAGATGGACCTCGAGGGCGTGCTCGCGTTCCGCCGCGGGCCGTCCCTGGTCAGCGTCACGAACCTGCGAGACGTCCCGATCGACCTCCCACGGCACGACCGCGTGCTGCTCAGCAGCGCCCCCCTGGAAGGAGGTCGGCTACCGGCGGACACCACCGTCTGGCTCGACGTCCCCACGCCCTGAGCCACCGCGCACCACCAGCGACACCACCAGAGACACCACCGAAGTTCGACGACGAGCCGGCAGCGCCGGCCGCATCACCAAGGAGCGACGACGATGTCCTCACGACGACGGACCACAGCCTCGGCGAGCGCGCTCGCCGGTGTGCTCGCGGTGAGCCTGCTCGCGGCCTGCGGCAGCTCAGCGGGCAACGACGAGGCCAAGGACAGCAAGGACGGCAAGGTCACCATCTCGGTCGAGGGCTGGCGCCCCGGTTCGGAGCAGGCGACCATCGACACCTTCAAGGCCCAGGCCGCCGAGTTCACGAAGGCGAACCCGAACATCACCATCGACCCCAAGGAGTGGGAGTGGAAGGGTGAGACCTTCGCGGCCCAGCTCGCCGGCGGCACGCTGCCCACGACCTTCCGGGTGCCGTTCACCGATGGGCGTGGCCTGATCGAGCGCGGCCAGATCCTCGACGTCAGCAAGCAGGTCAAGGCGCTGCCGTACGCCAGCAAGTTCAACCCGAGCGTGCTGGCCGCGGTGCAGAGCCCGGACGGCAAGATCTACGGCCTGCCCACCGGGGTCTACGGCATGGGGCTGCACTACAACCGCGACCTGTTCAAGGCCGCCGGGCTGGACCCGGACAAGCCCCCGACGACCTGGGACGACCTGCGGGCCGACGCCAAGGCCATCCACGACAAGACCGGCCAGCCGGGCTTCGTGACGATGAGCAAGGGCAACACCGGCGGCTGGGACCTCACCACGTTCACCTACACCCTGGGTGGCCGGATGGAGTCCGAGGACGGCAAGACCGCCACGATCAACAACGACGCGACCAAGCAGGTGCTCAACACCCTGAAGGCGATGCGCTGGGAGGACAACTCCGTGGGGTCGGGTGCGCTGCTCGACTGGGGCGGCATCAACCAGGCGTTCGCGGCGGGCAAGGCCGGCATGTACATCAGCGGCTCGGACGTCTACAACGCCCTGGTGCAGCAGAACAAGGTCAAGGCCGACTCGTACGGACTGGGCCTGGTGCCGCTGGGATCCGGCGACGCCGGCGTCCTCGGTGGCGGCTCCATCGCCGCCGTCAGCGCCAAGGCCACCCCGGCCCAGGCGGACGCGGCGGTCAAGTGGAACGACTGGTACTACATGCGAAAGCTGAGCGAGCAGAGCGCCGCCGAGGCGGACGCGAAGACGCTCAACGAGGGCAAGCAGCCCGTCGGCACCCCGCAGCTGCCGGTCTTCGACGCGGCGACGCTGACGTCCTACAACGGCTGGATCAAGCCGTACGTCAACGTCCCGATCGACCAGATGGCGAACTTCACCAACGGCATCAACAGCCAGAAGTTCCTGGCCGAGCCCGTCTCGCACACCCAGGAGGTCTACGCCCTGCTCGACACCGTGGTGCAGAAGGTGCTCACGGACAAGAACGCGGACGTCGACCAGGTGCTGGACAAGGCCAACACCCAGGCCCAGGCGCTGCTCTCCAAGTAAGGACCGCTGCACCTGATGTCGAGCACGACTGAGCACCTGCGCCGCCGCCCGCCCCGCCCTGCGGCCGGGCGGCGGCGCAGGACACCCGTGACGTGGGTCAAGGACGGCGGGCTGACCACCCTGGCGTTCGCCGCCCCGCTGATCATCGTCTTCGCCTACTTCTCCTGGTTCCCGATCGTGCGCGCGGTCGTGATGAGCCTGCAGGCGACGAACCTGGTCACCGACCCGGTCTTCGTCGGGCTGGACAACTTCCGGCAGGTGCTCACCGACCCGCTGCTGCCGACGGCGGTGAGGAACACCGCGTACTTCGCGCTGCTGGCGCTGGTCTTCGGCTACCCGATCCCGCTGTTCCTCGCGGTGCTGATGAGCGACCTGCGCCGGCACCGTGGCCTGTTCACCGCGCTGGCCTACCTGCCGGTGGTGATCCCGCCGGTCGTCGCCGTCCTGCTGTGGCGCTTCTTCTACGACTCCAGCCCGGACGGGGTGTTCAACACGATCCTGGGCTGGGTCCACCTCGGGCCGTTCACCTGGTTGGACTCGCCGACGACCGCCATGCCGTCCCTGGTGCTGGAAGCCACCTGGGCCGCGGCGGGCGCGACGGTCATCATCTACCTCGCGGCGCTCGTCTCGGTGCCCGCGGAGCTGTACGACGCGGCGGACGTGGACGGCGCGAGCACCTGGCGGAAGGTGTGGCACGTGACGGTGCCCCAGCTGCGCGGCGTCATGCTCATCACGTTGATCCTGCAGATCATCGGGACGGCGCAGGTGTTCCTCGAGCCGTACCTGTTCACCCGCGGTGGCCCGGACAACGCCACCACCACGGTGCTCCTGATGATCTACGACTACGCGTTCGGCAACAGCCTGGGCGGCGACTACGGCGCCGCGGCCGCGCTGAGCCTGATGCTCGCGGTGTTCCTGGCGCTGTTCTCCCTCCTGTTCTTCCGCCTCACCCGGTCCTGGAGCGACTCATGACGCTCGGGCTGGACACCCGGCGGGACGCCGACCCCACCGTCGGGGCCCTCGCCGAGCCCGCGGTGCGTCGCGGGCTCCGGCGCCGTCGTCCGCCGGTCGTCGAGGACGCGACCGCGCGCGGCATCACCACCAGCCGGGACGCCCGCGGGCCGGTCGCGCGCGCCGTCCGGCGGGTGGTCTACACCCTGCTGCTGGTCGGGCTCGTGCTCGCCTCGCTCGGCCCGCTCCTGTGGCTCGCCAAGTCGGCGATCACCCCGACCCAGGACACCCTGCGGCACCCGATGGCGTTGTGGCCCAACGGAACCGACTGGTCGAACCTCAAGACCGCCTGGGTCGACGTCCAGCTGGACCGGTACTTCCTGAACACGATCATCATCGCCGCGGGTTCCTGGGCGTGCCAGATGGTGGTGGCCACGACCGGTGGCTACGTGCTCTCGGTGCTGCGGCCGCGGTACGCGCGGGTGCTGAACGCGGCGGTCCTGGTCACGCTGTTCGTCCCCGCCGTGGTCCTGCTGGTGCCGTTGTACCTGACGGTGCTGGACGTCCCGCTGGTGCACCGCAACCTGATCAACAGCTGGTGGGGGGTCGTGCTGCCGGCCGGGGCCAGCGCCTTCAACGTCATCCTGATGAAGCGGTTCTTCGACAGCCTGCCCCGCGAGGTGTTCGAGGCGGCGACGGTGGACGGCGCCGGCCCCTGGCGACTCTTCTGGTCCGTGACGCTGCCGATGTCACGGCCCGTGCTGGGGGTGGTTTCGGTGTTCGCGGTGCTCGCGGCCTGGAAGGACTTCATCTGGCCGTTGCTGGTCCTGCCCGACCCGGCCAAGCAGCCGTTGTCGGTGCGGCTGCCGACGCTGCAGCCGATCATCGAGCTCGACGTGTTCCTCGCCGCGCTGCTCATCTCCACGGCCTTGCCGATCATCATCTTCCTGGTCTTCCAGCGGCTGTTCCTGCGCAGCGGAGAGCTCAGCGGGGCCATCAAGGGCTGATCCGCGAGAGGATGCGGCCATGTCCGATGCGCTCGTCGCGGGGGTGCTGGTCGCCGGCGTGGTGGTGCTGACCCCGCTGTCCGACCGGCTCCGGGTGCCGTCACCGGTGCTGCTCACGATCTTCGGGCTCGGGGTGGCCCTCGTCCCGCGGGTGCCGCAGGTCGCGCTCGAGCCGGACCTGATCCTGCCGATCGTGCTGCCGCCGTTGCTGTTCGCGGCGACGCAGCGCGCCACGGCTCGAGAGTTCCGGGACAACGCGCGACCCATCCTGCTGCTCGCGGTCGGGCTGACCCTGGCCAGCGCCGCCCTGGCGGCCTGGATCGCCCACCTGGCCGGCCTCGGCTGGGGTGCGGCCTGGGTGCTCGGCGCGGTGGTGGCACCGCCTGACCCGGTCGCCGCCAGCGCCGTGGCCCGCCGGCTGCGGCTGCCGGACCGGGTGGTGACGGTTCTCGAGGGCGAGGGGATGTTCAACGACGCGGCCGCCCTGGTGCTCTACGGGCTCGCCGTCACCTCGGTGGTCAGCGGACGGGTCGGTCCGGGGGAGGCCACACTGCGGCTCGTGCTGTCGGTCGGCGTCGGCGTCGGCGTCGGGCTGGCGCTGGGGTGGCTGACCCGCCTGGCGCTCAAGGCGTTGCACGACGACACCGCCGAGACGACCGTGACCGTGGCCATGCCGTTCGCGGCCTACCTGCTGGCCGAGCAGCTGTGGGGGTCCGGCGTCCTGGCGGTGCTGGCGCTCGGCCTGTTCCTGCGCAGCTATGGGACTCCCGCGATCACCTCCGGCGGGTGGTTGCTCGGCCGTGCGGTGTGGCGCTTCGCCGACTACCTGATCACCAGCCTGGTCTTCGTGCTGATCGGCTTCGAGCTGACGGACGTGCTGCAGTCCAACGGTTTCGACGGCGCGACGGTGTGGTTGGGGGTGAGCGTGGTGGGCGCCCTGATCGTGGGCCGGATCGTCTGGATGTTCCCCGCGGTGGCGCTCGCGCGCCTGCCGCAGCTCCCCGACGCGATCCGGCCCTCGTACGGCACCCGGGAGACCGTCGTCGTCGCCTGGGCCGGCATGCGCGGCGTGGTGACCATCGCGACGGCCCTGGCTCTGCCCATGGTCACGGACGCCGGCTCGCCGTTCCCGGACCGCAGTCAGATCGTGTTCGTCGGGCTCTTCTGCGTGCTGGTCACGCTGGTGCTGCAGGGCCTGACGCTCGGGCCGCTGGTCAAGCTGCTCGGCGTCGGTGGCGAGGGCGATGCCGCCCACGAGGTCGTGCTGCTCCGGCGTCAGGCCATCGAGGCAGCGCTCGACAGCGCCCGGAGCCTGCCGGACGAGGTCCCCGCGCCGGTCCGCACCGCCGTGGTGCTCCAGTACGAGGGGTACCTGGCCGCCCAGGAGGCCCTGCACGACGCCCGTTTCGGTGCTAGCGCGCAGGAGCGCGACTACGCCCCCGAGCTGCGCCTGGCGCTGGCCAGGACGAGCGAGGTCGAACGGGATCTGGTGCTGCAGGCGCGACGCAGCGGTCAGGTGAGTGGCGAGGTGGCGGACGAGGTCATGCAGGACGTCGAGGCCCGGGCCGTGCGCGAGATGCTGTAGCCCGCGCGCATGGTGGTTGACACCCGTCGCCCGCGCTGTAGCAGGATGGGTGTCGCCCGAGGCCAAGCAGTGCGCGGAAGGGGTTGCTGTGACGTCCATGTGGGCCGTGGGACGCACCCACCCCGGCCTACGACGTCCGAGCAACGAGGACTCCGCTTTTGTCGGGCACCGCCTCGCGCTGGTCGCCGACGGCATGGGTGGTCACGACTTCGGCGAGGTGGCGAGCACGATCGCCACCGGAGCCGTCGTCGGGCTGGACGACCCAAACCCTGGCGGGGAGGAACCGCGCACGCTGTCGGCCGCCGTCGTCGCCGCGGACGAGCAGCTGCGCGAGGCCATCGCGCGCACGCCCGCACTGCGCGGCATGGGCACCACCATGACGGCGCTGCTGGTGCAGGACGACGAGGTCACGGTCGCGCACGTCGGCGACTCGCGGGCCTACCTCCTGCACGACGGTGAGCTCAGCCAGGTCACCTCGGACCACACGGTCGTCCAGCTGCTCGTCGACCGTGGCATCCTCACCCCGGAGCAGGCGGTCTCGCACCCGCGCGGCAACCTGATCACCAACGCCCTGCAGGGCGAACCCGAGGGCGTGCACGTCGAGTCGGTGGTCCGCCCCGCCCACCCCGGTGACCGCTACCTGCTGTGCAGCGACGGGTTGTCCGACGTCGTCGCCGACCCGGCCATCCGTGAGGCGCTGCTCGTCAGCGACCCGGACACGGCCCTCGACCGGTTGGTGGCCCTCGCCCTGGACGCCGGCGCGCCGGACAACATCACCTGCGTGGTGGTCGACCTGCGCGCCGACCCGCCCGACCCGCCCGACCCGCCCGACCCGGCTGAGCGCGCCGCGCCGTACCTGCTGGGCGCGGCCCGTGACGTCGCCGACGACCACGCCAGCCGCGGCACTGCCGTTTAGCGACCGGCTCTCCCGCCGAGCGGCGCGATCCGGGCGATTGGCTCAAGACGAGCGTCGTCCCGCCGATGATCAAGAAGGCGCCTCTTGACCCGCAGGTCAGGGCGGGCATCCCTGGATCGAGCGACGTGGAGGAGCGGTGGCAGACGGCCGCGCGACCACGCCCCGGGCCGACGTGACCCAACGGCGGCTCGGCGCCGCCGCGCTCACGGTCGCGGCGCTCGGGACCGGATCCACCCTGGTACTCCCCGGATCCGCCGACGGCCCGGCGATCCGCGCGGCCCTGGTGGTCACCCTGACGGTGTTCTTCCTGCTGCAGCTCACCCGGCTGCTCGTCGTCGCCGGGAACGACCCCCGCCGCCGCACCGCCCTGCTCGTGCTGGTGGCCGGCGTCACGCTGTGGGCTGCCGGCTCGGCCATGGTGAGCGCCAGCCAGGCCGTCTCCGTCTCCGTCGTGACCTTCCCGGCGCCGGGAGAGATCTTCTACCTCACCTCCTACCTGGGGATGGCCGCCTTCCTCCTGCTGGACGTGCCGCGGCCGCGACTTCCTGCCCTCGCACTCGGGCTCGATGCCGCGGTCGTCTGCGGTGCGGCGGTCTGCGTCGCGAGCTTCTTCGTGCTCAAGCCGCTCGCCGGAACCTTCGACCGGGGCGGGCTCACCCTGCTGCTGGCGATCCTGTACCCGTTGATCGACCTGGTCCTGGCCACCGTCGTGCTGGCGCAGATGATGCTGCGGCACCGCACCCGGTCCCGGCGCACGGTCGGCCTGGCGGTGGCCTTCCTCGCGCTCGCCGCCGCGGACTCCAGCTTCATGCTGTCCCTGAAGGCCGACTCGTACTCCTCGAGCGTGCTGCTGGACGTGCTCTGGGGCGGGGCCTTCGCGCTGCTGGTCGGTTCGGCCTGCCGTCGCGAGCGCGCCGAGCTCGCCCCCAAGCCCGACCTGCAGCGCTCGCGGATGCTGATCGCGGCGGCGTCCGTCGCGCTGCTGGCCCTCGTCCTGCACCCCGGGGGCACGATCGGCTGGTACATCACCGTCCCGGCCATCGTCACCCTGGTGTGCGCCGGGGGTCGCATGACGCTCGCCCTCAAGGAGGCCCGAGGCGCAGCGGAGTCGCTCCGGCTATCCATGACCGACGAGCTGACCGGGCTGCCCAACCGGCGGGCCGTGCTCACCGCGACCGACGAGGGTCTGGCCCGCCAGGACCCGCTGGCCTTCATGCTGCTCGACCTGGACGGCTTCAAGGACATCAACGACAGCCTGGGTCACGGCACCGGCGACGCGGTGCTGCGCACCGTCGCGCACCGCATGCAGTCGACGCTGCCGCACGACGTGCTGGTCGCGCGCCTCGGCGGCGACGAGTTCGCCGTGCTGGCGCAGGGGGACGACGAGCTCGCGCTGCTCGAGCTCGCCCAGGAGCTGCGCCAGGTGCTGCTCGCGGCGGTGCACATCGACAACCTCGACCTGGCCATCCGGGCCTCGATCGGCATCACCGTGCGCCGGGACGGGGACCGCTCCGCGACCGACCTGCTCCGCCGCGCGGACGTGGCGATGTACGAGGCGAAGCAGGCCCGGGCGGGGGCGTTGCTGTACGACCCCTCCCAGGAGGTCTTCACCCGGCAGCGGTTGCAGCGCAGCGAGGAGCTGCGGGCCGCGATCACGCAGGGCCAGCTGGTGCTGTGGTACCAGCCGCAGGTCGACGCGTTGACGCGGCGGCTCATCGCGATGGAGGCGCTCGTGCGCTGGCAGCATCCCAGCGAGGGGCTGCTCGGGCCGATGGAGTTCCTGCCGGACGCGCGCCGCGCGGGCCTGATGCCGATGCTGTCCGAGTGGGTCGCCCGACAGGCCGTCCGCGACGCCCGGGCCTTCGCCGCCAGCGGCTGGACCTTCCGGGTGGCGATGAACTGCGCGCCGGTGGAGCTGCTGGGTGGCCAGCTGCTGCCGCACCTGTTCCTCGCCCTAGAGGAGGCGGGGCTGCCGGGGGACCGGCTGCTGATCGAGGTGACCGAGGACTCGTTCCTGTCCGATCCCGAGCGCGCCCGGGACGCCCTCTACGAGCTGCGAGAGCACCAGGTCCAGGTCGCCATCGACGACTACGGCACGGGGTTCTCCTCGCTGGCGTACCTGCGCGACCTGCCGGTCCAGGAGCTCAAGATGGACCGCTCGTTCGTCGCGACCCTGCTGACCGACGAACGGACCCGGCTCATCGTCGAGACGACGACCAACATGGCGCACGCCATGGGGATGCGGCTGGTCGCCGAGGGGGTCGAGGACGAGGCGACGGCGCTCGCCCTCGTCGAGATGGGCGTCGACGTCCTGCAGGGGTACCACGTCGCTCGGCCCATGCCGCTGAGCGACGTGGATCCCTGGGTGCGCCGGTGGGCGACGCAGGTGCCGCCCACCCGTGGCAAGGTCCTACCCGCGCCGCGGATCGGGTAGCTGCTCGCTGACGAGCCGGTCCGCGTCCAGGGCCTCGCCGGCCTCCAGCGGTGCCAGGTCCAGCACGAGCTCGGGTTGGCGTCGGCGGAACGACTCGCGGTCGGGGACGACGATGCCGTCCAGCCCGATGCCGAGGGTGACCAGCCGGTAGGCGTCGGGCAGGTCCCGGCGCTGGGCGTCCAGCATGGCGGCGAAGTGCGAGTAGACCGGCGTGCTCCGGGCCGAGCCGAGGTAGGGGGCGGTGCTCGTCCCCGGCAGCGCTCGCGTGGTGATGCCGACCGAGGCCAGGAGCCGGCGGACCCGTTCGTCCAGCACCGCGATGAACGAGGTCATGCCGTTGACCTGGGCCACCACCATGAGGCCGTGGTACAGCGCGAGCGAGAGGCGGCTGCTGCCGGCCACACCGGGACGGACGCAGAGGGTGCCGACCTCCCAGGTGCGGGACAGGTCGAGCCCCGCCGCTGCGGCCGAGCGGACGCCGTCCACCTGCCACGGGGCTCGGGCGACGTCGTCCAGGGTCTTGAAGCCGGAGGGGCCGGGGGCGATGAGGCGGACGGCGGCCACCACCTCGTCCGCCTCGTCGGCCAGGACGAGGAAGATCGAGTCACCCTCGTAGCTGCCGTACTCCTCGTCGAGCTCGGCGCGGGTGTTGCCGAACCACCGGTGGAACACCTCGGCCTCGCACTGGCGCGCCGACTCCAGCAGGTCGCCCCGCGCGTCGAAGTGCATCCAGTACCGAGCCGCCATCAGAACTCCTTGTGCACGAGGTCGTAGGCGTCGAACGAGGCCTGCGTCAGGTCCAGCACGGTCTGGGCGGAGAAGGGCTTGCAGGCGTAGATGTCGACGCTGAAGAACAGGCGCGGCACGTCCCAGGCGTAGAAGTGCGCGCCGGAGGTCTCCCAGTGGATCCAGCCGGCCCAGCCGTAGAGCGGGGACTGGTGGGTCACCGGCTCCATCAGCGAGACCATGTCGATCGCCGACGAGAGCTCAGAGAGGTACTTGCGGATCTCCGGCGCGTCGATGGGGGCATGGCACAACCCCTCGACGACGAGGCGTTGCCGACAGATCTCAGGGGCGAGGTCGCGCACGTTCACTCCATGACAAGGGCCCGGGCATTGCCCCGAGCCGGTAATGAGATCTTGTCAGCAAAACGCCTCTGAGTAGAAGGTTCGTTACGAAGAGTGCTCAATCGATGCAAAATCCGACCACCATGCACACAAGTGATCACTCAGAGTAAGAAACCTCGACCGAGCCAGCGCTGGAGTGGGCGACGATCCGCCGCGACGAGTCCGGGTCGGTCCGCACCGACACCTCGCTGGAGCCGGCGCTGGAACCCGCGTCGACCCGGTACGCCTCGTCCCCGGGTGGCAGCAGCACCTCGACCGAGCCGGCGCTGCCCGTGGCCTTCACGTCGGTGGGCGCGACCGCGAAGGTCAGCGACACCGACCCGGCCGACGAGTCGGCCTCGACGGTGGCGGACGCCAGCCGGACGCCCTCCACGTGCCCGGCGCTGGACGAGAGGTCCAGCGGGCCGGACAGCCCGGTGGCCCCGACGTAACCACCCGAGCTGTGCGCGTGCACCTGGACGTCGGCCGGCACGACGAGGCGCACCTTGCCGGAGCAGCCGCGGCCGAACGTGATCCCGCAGCTCGAGCGGATGACCAGCCGGTCACCCTCCTGCCGCTCGCTGAAGCTCGGCTTCTGCAGGGACCAGCCGATGGTGCGGTCGAGCCGGGTGACGTCGTCCGGGCCGGCGACGATCTGCACCGACTCGGCCGACACGTCGACGTCGACCACCCGGATGCCCTGGTAGCTGGCCTGGCGCTGCACCGAGTCCCGCCCGATGGAGCCGATCACGTTCAGCGTGCCCGCGACGATCGAGAGCACCGCGAACGCGATGCCCAGACCGATCAGCAGCGGTCGGGCGCTGCCGCCGGCCGGTGGCGGGTCGGCGGGTTGGGTCAGCTGCGGGGCGTCGTGGACCGTCATCACGAACCTTCCAGGTAGCGCAGGACCGCCAGCACGCGGCGGTGGTCCTGGTCGGCCGGCGGCAGCGCGAGCTTCAGGAAGATCGAGCTGACGTGCTTCTCGACGGCTCCCTCGCTGACCACCAGCTCCGCCGCGATCCCTTGGTTGGAGCGGCCTTCGGCCATCAGCCGGATCACGTCGCCCTCGCGCGGGGTCAACCCACCGAGCGGGTCGGTGCGCCGGCTGCGGACCAGCAGCTGGGAGACCACCTCGGGGTCCAGTGCGGTGCCGCCCTCGCCGACCCGCCGGACGGCGTCCACGAACTCGCGCACGTCCGCCACCCGGTCCTTGAGCAGGTAGCCGACCCCGCGGGTGTCCGAGGCGATCAGGTCGGTGGCGTAGCGCTCCTCGACGTACTGGCTCAGCACCAGCACCGCGACGTCCGGGTGCTGCGCGCGGATCACCAGCGCGGCCCGGATGCCCTCGTCGGTGTGCGTCGGCGGCATCCGGATGTCGACGATGCAGATGTCCGGCAGCAGCTCGTCCACGCTGCGCAGCAACGCCTCCGGCTCGTCGACGGCGCCGACGACGTCGAGCCCGGCGTCCGTCAGCAGCCGGATGATGCCTTCACGAAGCAGCACCGAGTCCTCGGCGATCACGACTCGCACGGCACCTCCACGGCAATCGTCGTGCCGACGCCCTGGGGGCTGATCAGCTGGAACGTCCCGTCCACGGCGCGGACGCGGTCCCGCAGGCCGGTCAGGCCGCTGCCGGCCCCCTCCGTGGCGCCGCCGTGACCATCGTCCACGACCGCGACCTGCAGGCGGTCGCGGCCGGTGGCGTCCTCGCGCAGCTCGACGTGCACCGACGCCTGCTTGGCGCCGGAGTGCCGGGCCACGTTGGTGAGCGCCTCGGAGACCACGAAGTAGGCGATGGCCTCGGCGGTCGGTCCGGGGCGACGCGAGAGGCGGACGTCGAGCCGCACCGGGACCGGGGAGCGCGCGGCCAGCGCGGACAGCGCGGCGTCCAGCCCGCGGTCCGTCAGCACGGCCGGGTAGACACCGCGGATCACGTTGCGCAGCTCGGTGATCGAGTCCTTGGCCTCCTGGTGCGCGCGGGTCACCAGCTCGCGGGCCGCCTCGGGGTCGGAGTCCATCTTCTCCTTGGCCATCCCCAGGTTCATCGCCAACGACACCAGGTGCTGCTGCGCGCCGTCGTGCAGGTCCCGCTCGATCCGGCGGCGTTCGGCGTCCGCCGCATCGACCACCCGGGCGCGGGACTCGGTGAGCGAGGAGACCTTCGCCTGCAGCACCTCGGCGCCGCTGGGCGCTAGCAGCGATCGGACCAGCGCCAGCTGCGCGTCGGCCAGCGCCACGGTCAGCAGCGGCGCGAGCTGCAGCGCCAGCAGGCCGATCCCGAAGCCCGCCAGGACCTCGAGCCACGGCGTCCAGTGCAGCCAGGTCACGACCTCGCCCCCGGGCAGCGCGAACCCGTAGGCGGGGAGCAGGACGCCGGCCAGCCCGATCGCCCAGACCGACACGGCCAGGCTGTAGAACACCGTGCCGATCGGCAGCATCAGCAGGCAGTAGGCGATCTCCTTCCACGATGCGCGCGAGGAGATCAGCGCCCACGCCCGGCGTCCGGCGTTCGCACCTTCCGGCGAGAGCCGCGGGCGGTCGGGCAGGTGTACGCCGAGGAACATCGTCGCCCGGCCACGCTCGAAGGCCGCCATCCCGCGCGCCGTGTAGACGGTCGCGACCAGCACGACCACCCCGGTGCCGAAGAGCGGCAGCAGGCCGATGCCGAGCGCGAGGCCGACCAGCACGACCGTGAAGGTCACGATGCCGACGGGCAGGCCGAGCGTGACGTAGGCCAGTGCCAGCCACGTCCTCGACCCCCAGGAATTGCGCATGGACCCACCGTAGGGAGCCGCGACCCTGAGCCGCCATGACGCTGGCCGCCACATCGAACCGGGGGTTACCCCTACCCCCATTGGGGCGCTTCCCGGACAGACGCGCAGGGGTCGCGGCGGCCACGGTGGTGGTGTCCGAAAACGACTGCGCCGCTGAGCAATCGAGGCGCGAGCTAGGGGAACCACGATGACGCTCACCGCAGCACCCGCAGAGACCCAACCGTCCGACCCCACCCCGCGACCGGCGTCCGCCGGCGTGGTCCTGACCCTCGCTCGGTGGAGCACCCGGCACAAGGCCAAGGCCCTGATCGGCTGGTTCCTGTTCGTCGCCGTCGTGTTCGTCGGCGGCCAGCTGGCCGGCACCCGCCTGCTGGAAGGCGCCGAGACCGGCACGGGGGAGTCCGGCAAGGCCGACAAGATCGTCGAGCAGGCCGGCTACCCGGCCACCCCGACCGAGCGGATCCTCGTCCAGGCGCGCAGTGGGAGCCTGGACGCCGCGACCGCGACCGCGGTCGGCACCGAGCTGCGCAGCAAGCTCACCGGGATGCCGCAGGTGTCCCAGGTCGGCGACCTGGTGCGCTCGGCGGACGGCCGTTCCGCGCTGCTGCCGGTGGTGCTGAACGTGAACGGCAAGACCGGCAACGCGGCGTACGACGTCGCCGCCGACCAGGTGCCCGCGGTGCAGGCGGTGACCGCCGGCGTGGCCGGGGCGCACCCGGACCTGCGCGTCGACCAGGTCGGTGACGCCTCGCTCGACAAGGCGATCGGCGGCCAGGTGTCCAAGGACTTCTCGCGCGCCGAGAAGCTCAGCCTGCCGATCACCCTGGGCATCCTCATCCTGACCTTCGGCGCCCTCATCGCCGCAGGGGTGCCGGTGATCCTGGCGCTGTCGGCCGTGATGGCGGGGATCGGCCTGAGCGCCCTGGTCTCGCACGTGGTGCCGGTGATGGACTCGCTGAACAGCGTGATCCTGCTGATCGGCATGGCCGTGGGGGTCGACTACTCGCTGTTCTACGTGCGCCGAGCTCGTGAGGAGCGCGCGAAGGGTGCCGGTCGTCGGGACGCCATCGAGATCGCCGCGCAGACCAGCGGCCGCGCCGTCGTGGTCTCCGGGCTGGCCGTGTTCATCGCGATGTCGGGGCTGCTGCTGTCCGGCGACGCCACGTTCGTCTCGATGGCCGTCGGCACGATGCTGGTCGTCGCGGTGGCCGTGCTCGGCTCGCTGACCGCGTTGCCGGCCATGCTCGCCGCGTTCGGCGACAAGGTCGACCGGCCGCGGATCCCGCTCGTGCACCGGCTGCGCCGCCCCGACGGCGAGGGCCGCTTCTGGCCCGCCGTGATGCGGGTCGTGCTGCACCGCCCGGCCATCTCGCTGGTGCTGGCCGGCGCGGCCATGGTGGCGCTCGCCCTGCCCGCGCTGGGCATGCGCACCGGCGAGGCCGGCGCGGACTCGCTGCCCCGCTCCATCCCGATCATGAAGACGTACGACGCGATGACGGCGGCCTTCCCGCAGACCGGCTTCGCGCACACCGTGGTCGTGCACTCCGACCAGCCGCTGGACGCCAAGGCGCTGGACGCCGGGGTGGCCGGCCTGGTCGCCGACGCCCGGGCCACCGGGCAGTTCACCGGGCTGGACGACGTCCACCCCGTGCTGGCACCGGACGGCCGGACGGCGACGATCGACGTCCCGATGACCGGGGACTTCAGCGGGAAGCCGGCGCAGGCGTCCCTCACCACGTTGCGGGACACGCTGGTTCCGCCGTTCGCGGCGGCCGTGTCGGTCCCGGGCACGCAGGTCCTGGTGACCGGTCCGACCGCGGGCTCGGCGGACTTCGCCTCGTCGATGCGCGCTCACCTGCCGTGGGTCATGGCGTTCGTCCTCGGCCTGACCTTCGTGGTGCTGGTGTTCGCGTTCCGCTCGGTCGTCGTGGCGGCCACCGCGGTGGTGCTGAACCTGCTGTCCGTCGGTGCGGCCTACGGGGTCCTGGTGCTGGTCTTCCAGCACGGGCTCGGCCACCAGCTGCTGGGCTTCCAGTCCGGTGGCGTGGTGATCGACTGGTTGCCGCTGTTCCTGTTCGTGGTGCTGTTCGGCCTGTCCATGGACTACCACGTGTTCGTCGTCAGCCGGATCCGCGAGGCGCACGACTCCGGCCTGCCGACCAAGGTGGCGGTGGCCCGCGGGGTGACGTCGTCCGCCGGGGTCGTGACCAGTGCGGCGGCCGTCATGGTCGGGGTGTTCAGCATCTTCGGGACGCTGTCGCTGCTGGAGTTCAAGCAGCTCGGCGTCGGCCTGGCGGTGGCGGTGCTGATCGACGCGACCGTCGTGCGGGCCGTGCTGCTGCCCTCGGCGATGACGCTGCTCGGACGGCGCAACTGGTGGATGCCCGCGGCGCTCGAGCGGCGGTTGCCCGCGCAGCAGCACTGATCGCCGCGCGCATCCAGCGCTAAGACGTCACAGATGGGGCACTCCTGTTCGCCGGAGTGCCCCATCTCCGTCATCTCACCGAGGCGGGTGCTCAGCCGCAGGCGCGAGCCTGCTCGGAGCCCAGCAGCGCGGTCAGGTCGACCGCGGCGGACGACGTCTCCGGCACGGTGTGCTGGACGGCAATGGGCACGCCCAGCAGCAGCAGGTACCCCTGGTGCTGCAGGGTGGCCAGCGGCTGGCAGCCGCGCAGCCGCAGCTGCACCACCAGCGTGATGTCCGTCTGCGCTGGCAGCACGACCGGTAGTCCCGGCACGGTGGTCAGGGTGACCGGCGGCCCCACCGCGCCGACCCGGGTGGACTGCTGCACCTTCCCGCGGACGTCGAGTGCGGGCTGGACGGGGGAGTCGGTGGACACCGTGATGGCGACGTCGTGGTGGGACCCGTTGCGCACCACTAGCATCGGCGTGCGGACCGTGCCGGCAACCCTCGCGGTGAGGTCCGCCTCGTCGGGGTTGCCGCAGACGGCGCGAGCGTTGACCCGGTAGGTGTCCAGGTTGATGTCGCGCACCGTCACGGGCTGCGTCCGGCCGTCCGGGCCCTTGATGGACAGCCGCGGTGTCACGGCCGTCGAGCGCACGCAGGAGATCCCCACCAGGGCGACGACCTGGCGCGCCTCGCCCGGCGCGATCCGTGGTGACCCGCCATTGGCCAGCCCGATCAGCGTCGCGCCCTGCACCGGCCGGATCTGCGCGGGCGAGACCACGACGTCCACGGGCACCTGGCCGGTGTTGACCACGCTGATCCGCAGGCTGGCCGCCATCGTCGGCCCGACCATCGCCAGCTCGGCGGGCTGCGCCACGGCGAGGACGCGGGTGCCGCCCGTCGCCGCGGTCTGCGAGTCGTCGGGGCGGTGCGCGGACCAGTAGGCCGCGCCGGCGGCGCCGACGGACACGGCGACGGCCGCCAGCAGCGCGGTCCGGCGCGGTTGCCGCAGCCGACTCGTCGTCGGTGCTCCCGGCTCGGGCCGCTCGGGCGGGCTGGTCAGGTCGAGGACGTCGGGCTCGCCCGCGGGCGCTCCACCGGGCCCAGCGCCGGGCGGGCCGCGGTCGGGCTCACGTCCGCCACCGACGTCCAGGACCTCGTAGCCCATGGGCGGTCACGGTCTCGTTCTGCGCGGTCCGGGTGCCACCGCCCCAGCATGCGCGTCGGTGACCGCGGCGGCAATGCGTCGACTCGCTACGGTCGGGTGGTGGCCCATCCGCTCCGCTACGACGCGCGCGACCCGCAGCTGGCCCGGCTGCGCGAGCTCTGCCTGCAGTTCCCCGAGGCCAGCGAGAAGGTCTCGCACGGCCGGCCGACGTTCCGCGCCCGGGTGATGTTCGCGGGGTACTCGGGCATGATCAAGGCTCCCGTCGCCGGCCAGCCGATGCAGCAGCTGCCGCACGCGGTGCTGTTCGTGGTCGCGGCGTCCGAACGCCCTGCGCTGGAACAAGATCCGCGGTTCTTCCTGCCCGCCTACTACGGCGCGTACGGCTGGCTCGGGCTCGACCTCGACGCCGCCGACGTCGACTGGCAGGAGGTCGCCGAGCTGGTCGACGCGAGCTACCGCGAGGTGTCCGGGCCGCGGCTGGTCCGGTTGCTCGACGAGCGCGGGTCACCTGCAGATCGCTAGGCAGCGCGGTTTCGCGGGTAGGGTGCGCGGATCGTGAGCAGAAGGGTTTGAGGTGTCGCAGAACGTCGTGCCGGATCCGCCGCAGGGTCGTCGGCCACGCAGCGGGTGGCAGATCGCCGGCCTCGTGCTGGCCGTGGTGCTGGGCGTGACCGGACTGGTCGTGGTCGCCGGCGCCGTGCTGTTCATGGTCGCGATCAACAGCTGGGCGGACAACAAGTGAGCGGCTGGGTGGCCGCTCGGGTGCGGCTCGTCGTCCTCATGGCCCGGCCCGCGCTGGTCCTGCTGCTGGGCAGCTACGCCTGCATCGGCCTGGCCCAGCACGGCAACGCGCAGCGACTCTGGCTGGTGGCCGGTGCGCTCGTGGTCGTCGTCGGCTACCTCCTCGTCTCCGTGGTGCTCAACGACCTGGCCGACGCCGAGGTCGACCGGATCAACCTGCCCGGTGACCGCCGCCGTCCGCTCGCCTCCGGCTCCGCGCCGGCCGACCTCGTGGTCGTCGCCGTCGTGGGCGGCGTCCTGGCGCTGGGTGCTGCCGCCGCGCTGGGCTGGCGGGTGCTCGCGGTGCTGCTGGTCGGGCTGCTGGTGGGCGCCGCGTACTCGCTGCCGCCGCTGCGGCTGTCGAAGCGGGGCGCCGTCGCGTCGTTGTTGCTGCCGCTGAACGTGGTCGGCGTCCCGTACCTGGTGGGGCTGCTCGCGGGCGGCGGGGACGTCCGGCGCACCGACCTGGTGCTGCTCGGCGGCCTCTACGCAGCGGTGATCGGCCGGCTGCTCCTGAAGGACTTCCGGGACGTTCGCGGCGACGCGCTGCTCGGCAAGCGGACGTTCCTGGTCCGGCACGGCCGCGTCGTCACCTGCCGGGTGAGCGCGGCGCTCAGCGTCCTCGGCGGCGGGCTGCTGATGGCCGCGGTGCCGGACCGCACGCCGGCCCTGGTCGGCCTGTACGTCGTCGGGTTGGCGGCCGTCGTGGCGCTGCTGCGGCGGCTGTCCCGGACGACGAGCCCGCGCGACGACACGGTGCTCGTCGGAGCCATCGCGGTGGTCGGCCGGGGCCTGGTCGCCGGCCTGCTGGCGCACCTGGCCATGCGGCCGCTCGGCTGGACGGCGTGGCAGCAGGCGCTGACCCTGCTCGCCTTGGGCGTGCTCACCGCCGGCTTGGCCAGCGACCTGCTGCGGCACGGCCCGCAGGTGCGCGGCACCGCCCCCGCTGCCCCCGCCGAGGCCGACGAGGCTGACGAGTCCGACGAGGCCGCCCGCCGCACCACTCGCTAGGCGGTGACGTCCTCGGCGGTTTCCTGGGTGGCCTCCGGGGTGGCCTCCGGGGTGGCAGCGCCCTCCGGCAGGTGCCGGCGCAACGCGGTGTAGACGGACGTCGGGGTGAGCACGCCCTGGTAGCGCTCGTCGCCGTCCAGCACCGGCAGCCAGCCGGCGTCGTGCTGGACGATCTCGGCCAGCGCCCGGCGCAACGTGTCGCCGACCTCCACCGTCTCGTCGAACCGGCGCATCCGGTCGGCCACGGTGCCGTCGCCGACGCACTCGCGCACGCCCACCCAGCCGCGCAGCCGGCCCTCGTCGTCCACGACCACGGCGTACGGCTCGGGTGCCCGGTCGATGACGGCGCGCGCCTGCGCGAGCGGCTGCTGCGGGCTCACGGTGGGCGGGTGCTCCAGGTCGTCCGGCTCGATGGGGGTCACCGCCAGGCGGCGCAGCCCGCGGTCCGAGCCCACGAAGTCGGCGACGAACGCGGTCGCCGGCGCCCCCAGCACAGTGGCCGGGTCGGCGAACTGCTCGAGCCGGCCGCCCACGCTGAACACCGCGATCCGATCGGCCAGCCGCACCGCCTCGTCGATGTCGTGCGTCACGAACAGCACCGTCTTGCCGAGCTGGGCCTGGATGGACCGGAACTGCGCCTGGAGCCGGTCGCGGGCGATCGGGTCGACGGCGCCGAACGGCTCGTCCATCAGCAGCACCGGCGGGTCCGCGGCCAGCGCGCGAGCGACGCCGACGCGCTGGCGCTGGCCGCCCGACAGCTCGTGCGGGTACCGCCCGGCGTAGGTGTCCGGGTCGAGCCCGACGAGCTCCAGCATCTCCGTCACCCGGTCGGCGGTCCGCGCCTTGTTCCAGCCCACCAGCCGCGGCACGGTCGCGATGTTGTCCCGCACCGTCTGGTGCGGGAACAGGCCGACCTGCTGGATCACGTACCCCATGTCCCGCCGGGCGACGACCGGGTCGGTGCGGGTCACGTCGGTGTCGCCCACCACGATCCGGCCCGCCGTCGGCTCGATCAACCGGTTCACCATGCGCAGCGTCGTCGACTTGCCGCAGCCGCTCGGACCGACCAGCGCGACCAGCTCACCCGGCTCGACGGCCAGGTCCAGCTCCTGCACGGCCTGGGTCCCGTCGGCGTACGTCTTGCTCACGCCCTCGAGCCGGATGGCCACACCTCGGGTACCGTCCACGCGTGCTCTCCTTCGGCTCCTCGCCAGGCGCGCACCCTGTCGTGCACGCGCTCGCGGCGGCCGACGAGCCGCCCAATCCGTGGTTCTCCCTGCAGTTCGCTCGGGAGAACACTTCCGCCATCATGACCGCTCTGCAAGAGCACGTCCTGCTGACGGTCGTCGCCGTGCTGCTCGCCTGCCTGGTCGCGTTCCCGCTCGCCGTGCTCGCCGCCCGCCGTCCGAGGCTGGCCGGACCGGTGCTGGGCATCAGCGGCGTCATCTACACCATCCCCTCCCTGGCTCTGTTCGCGATCCTCGCGCCGTTCACCGGCGCCTCCAAGACGACCGTGCTGATCGGGCTGGTGCTGTACGCGCTGCTCGTGCTCGTCCGCAACACGCTGGTCGGGCTGCGCGCGGTGCCCGACGAGGTCCGGGACGCCGCCCGCGGCATGGGGTACGGACCGCGGCAGATGCTCTGGCGGGTCGAGGTCCCCGTCGCGCTGCCGACGATCATGGTCGGCGTGCGGGTGGCGACCGTGTCGACCGTCGCGCTGGTCACGGTCGGGGTGATCGTCGGGTACGGCGGCCTCGGCCAGCTCCTGCTCGCCGGCTTCCAGAACAACTTCTACCGGGCCGAGATCATGACGGCGACCGTGCTCACCGTGGCGCTCGCGCTGTTCCTGGACCTGCTGCTCCTGCTCATCACCCGCTGGCTCACCCCCTGGACCCGTCGGAGCGCGTCGTGAACGCCGACGGCGGGGTGGTCACGGACACGGTCCGCTGGTTCAACGACCCGCTGAACTGGCAGGGCCCGGACGGCGTGTGGCACCTGACCGCCGTGCACCTGTGGATCACCTTCGCCGCGGTGCTGCTCGCGGCGGTCGTGTCCCTGCCGCTCGGCGTCTGGATGGGGCACCGGTCCCGCGGTGGCGGCATCGTCGTGGTGATCGCGAACCTCTCCCGGGCCGTGCCCACCCTGGCCCTGCTGACCCTGTTCGCGGTCGCGAACCTCGGCTTCGGGAACCGGCCGACAATCCTGGCGCTCGCGGTCTTCGCCGTGCCCCCGCTGCTCGCGAACGCCTACATCGGGGTCGCCGAGGTGGACCGGGACGCCAAGGACGCCGCGCGCGGGATGGGCATGAGCGGGATGCAGGTGCTGCGGGTGGTCGAGCTGCCGCTGGCCGTCCCGCTGATCGCGGCCGGGCTGCGGACGGCGGTCGTGCAGGTGTGCGCGACGGCCTCCCTGGCGGCGCTGGTCGCCGGCGGCGGTCTGGGCGTGCTGATCAACCTGGGCTTCAGCCAACGCCGGTTCGAGCAGGTGCTGGCCGGCGGGCTCCTCATCGCCCTGCTTTGTCTCGTTCTGGAAGGGTTGCTGGCCCTGCTCCAGCGGGCCGTGACCCCGGAGGCCTTCCGCCGTTCGTCCGCATCCTGAACGTGATGTTCCTGCGCTCGCGCCCCGGCTGTCGGTGGGGGAGGCTTGACTCACCCCCGTGGGCCGGTCCTGGCCCCCCGGACACGCGTGCCCGCCGTGGGCACGGGACACAGAAGGCGGAGTAACCCATGCGCAGGCCCATTCTCATCAGCGGCGTGATCCTCGCCGCGACCATCGCCTTGTCCGGCTGTGGCGACGCCGGCTCCTCAGGCACCGAGGCGGCGCCGTCCGGCAGCGCCAGCGGTGGCGCCAAGCAGGCTTGCGCGGCCGTCGCCGGAACGGACCTCGTGGTCCTGGACGACGACAAGAAGCTGCAGACGGTCGACAACCTCATCCCGGCGGTGAACGGCGACAAGGGCTCGCCGGCCCTGGTCGCGGCGCTCGACAAGGTGTCGGCCGTCCTGACCACGGACGACCTGGTGGGGCTCAACAAGCAGGCTGACGTCGACCGCAAGTCGCCGGCGTCGGTGGCCAAGGAGTACGCGAACAGCAAGGGCCTGCTGACCCCGTCGTCCGGCGGCAGCGGCAAGGTCACCGTCGGCGCGGCGAACTTCAGCGAGAACCAGATCGTGGCCAACCTCTACGCGTCCGCGCTGAACGCGGCCGGCTTCGAGGCGACCGTGCGCACCGTGGGCAACCGCGAGGTGTACCTGCCCGAGCTGCAGAAGGGGAACCTGACGGTCGTCCCGGAGTACGTGGGCACGCTCACCGAGTTCCTGAACAAGAAGGAGAACGGCGCGAACGCCGAGGCCAAGGCCTCGAGCGACCTCGACGCCACCGTGAAGGCGCTGGCTGCGCTGGGCCTGAAGTCCGGACTGGTGTTCGGCAAGCCCGCCGAGGCGGCCGACCAGAACGCGTTCGCCGTCACGAAGGCCTTCGCCGACAAGAACGGCGTCAAGACGCTGTCCGACCTCGGGTCCAAGTGCGGCGCCCTCGTGCTCGGCGGCCCGCCGGAGTGCCCGCAGCGCCCGTTCTGCCAGCCCGGTCTCGAGAAGACCTACGGCCTGCAGTTCGGCAGCTTCAAGGCGCTGGATGCCGGCGGCCCGCTCACCAAGAGCGCGCTGAAGTCCGGTGCCATCGCCATCGGCCTGGTGTTCAGCTCCGACGGCTCGCTGGCCGCTGGCTGACCGCTGAGCCACTCACCGCTCAGTAGTCCACCCACGCACCGCGGTGCTGCTCCCCGACCGGGAGCGGCACCGCGGTCCGGTTGCCTTGCTGGGGCAGCGGGCAGGCCCACTCCGGGTCGTAGGCGCACGACGGGTTGTACGCGAAGTTCAGGTCCACCACGAGGGTGACGGTGCCGTCGTCCGCGCGGGTCGTGCCCAGGTCTGAGCCCTTGATGGTGTCGAGCACGTAGCGCCCGCCGCCGTAGCTGTCCGGGGCGGCATCCTTGACCGGCAGGAAGATCCCCCCGCCGTAGCTGGCCAGGCGCCAGACGTCGAGGCGCACCTCGCCCTCCGGGGCGGGCAGGACGACGGTGCCGAGCCGCGCGAACGGCACGTCGCCGTCCGTGGCCGTGCTGGCCTTGAAGGCGGACGGCAGGCTGGGGTCCGGCTCGGTCACGGCGACCTCGAAGCGGTAGCGCTCGTCGTACTCGGCCACCGCGAGGCCGCTGAAGCCGGCCCGGTGCTCACCGAGCAGCGGGGACGCCGGGTGGCTGGCCAGCAGCTGGTCGCGCCCTCGCCGCCACGCCTCGTGCGCCTGGCGCGGTTCGGCGGTCTCTCGGACGGCGCGGTAGAGCGCGTGCACCCGGCGGCGCCAGTCGACGACGTCCGCGGCCGTGCTCAGCTCGGTAGAGGTCACCTCGGCAGGATCGCACGGACGACTCAGCGTGACCTCCCGGGTGGCGGTGGGGCCCAGCCGAGTGATCGTGCGCGACACGCCGACCAGAGTGACGCGTGTGACTCCTGTGACGGCCTACCATCGGCCCGTGACCGGTATGCATCGTGGCAGGCGTGGCCTGCGTTGGCGGCTCGTCGTCGCCGTGCTGTCCAGCGCCGTCGGGCGTGGCTACGCCGGTCGGCACCGTCTCGCCGACGTTGCCCTCGGCGTCCAGGAGTCGGTGTCCGCTCCCGTGCTGCCGGCCGTCGGGACCGTCGAGGCGGACGAGAGCAGTCGCGTCCTCGTCGCGGAGGCCGCTCCGGATGCTCTCGTGAGCGCCCGCCAGCTGCCAGCGGCACCGATGGTGGTGCAGGGGGCCCGGCTCGCCGTCGTCCAGGTCGCGTCCAGCCCGGACCCGCTCGTCGACACCATGCCGCACCCGGTGGTCAAGCTCTTCCCGATGGCCGTGGAGGAGATCCACGACGCGGTGTTCGCCGGTGAGGACGCCGAGCGCGAGCAGGCCGCCGTGGTCGACCTCGCCGCCGCTGAGGGTGCTGGGGTTCACGAGTACCACGGCCGCCACACCGCCTGACCCACCCCAGTCCCACCTCCGCCGCTCAAGCCGCTTTCGCATGCCCGAGACCGGCCTGAGTGGCGGAAACCGGCCTGAGTGGCGGAAGCGTGGGGTCGGGGCTACTTGTCGACGTCGCCGACGACGAAGAACATCGAGCCCAGGACGGCGACCATGTCGGAGATCAGGCACCCGGGCAGCAGCCGCGAGAGCACCTGCACGTTGCCGAACGACGCCGAGCGCAGCTTGAGCCGGTACGGCACCTTGTCGCCGCGCGAGACCAGGTAGTAGCCGTTCAGCCCCAGGGGGTTCTCGGTCCAGGTGTAGGCGTGTCCCTCGGGGACCCGCAGCACCTTGGGCAGCCGCTGGTTCACCGGACCGGCCGGCAGCGAGCGCAACCGCTCGACGCACGCCACGACCAGGTCGAGCGACACGTGCACCTGCTCCAGCAGGCACTCCAGCCGGGCCAGCGCGTCACCGGCCGTCCGGGTCACCACCCGACCCGGCCCACCCGGCCCGAACAGCTCCCCGTACGCCAGGTAGGGCTCGTCGCGCCGCAGGTCCAGGTCGAGCCCGCCGGCCCGCGCGATCGGACCGCTCACCCCGTACGACGCCGCCACCTCGTGCTGCAGCACGCCCACCCCCACCGTGCGGGCGCGCAGGATCTCGTTGCCGACGATCATCCCCTCGAGGTCCGGCATCCGCCGGCGCACCGCGGCGACCGACGCCAGCACCCGAGTCAGCCAGCCGGCCGGCAGGTCCTCCTTCAGCCCGCCGACCCGGTTGAACATGTAGTGCATCCGGCCGCCGCTGATCTCCTCCATCACCGCCTGCAGCTCCTCGCGCTCGCGGAACGCGTAGAAGATCGGGGTGATCGCGCCGAGCTCGAGCGGGTAGGCGCCGAGGAACATCAGGTGGTTGAGCACCCGGTTCAGCTCGGCGAGCAAGGTGCGGGCCCAGACCGCCCGTTCGGGCACCTCCATGCCGAGCATCTTCTCGACGCCCAGGACGACGCCCAGCTCGTTGGAGAAGGCGGACAGCCAGTCGTGCCGGTTCGCCAGGACGACGATCTGCCGGTAGTCGCGCACCTCGAAGAGCTTCTCGGCGCCGCGGTGCATGTAGCCGACGACCGGGTCGGCCGAGACGATCCGCTCGCCGTCCACGACCAGCCGCAGCCGCAGCACGCCGTGCGTCGCCGGGTGCTGCGGGCCGATGTTGAGCACCATGTCCGCGGTGGCGAGCCCGCCCGCGCCCACCCCGACGGTCAGCTCGCGCCCCGGCTGCGCGGTGGTCGGCGTCGTCACGGGACCGAGTCTGCCACTCCGGGTGGCGCGCAGTGTGCCAGCATGACGAGGTGCCCCTGCATGACGAGCCCTTCACCCCGGACGACGTGGAATGGCGACCGGTCTCGGACCGCCTCGCCACCGGACGGCGGCTGATCGCGGCCGCCTGCTGCCTCGTGGTCGCGATCGTGGTCGCGCTGGTCGCGGTCCTGACCAGCACGGCCTGGGTGTACGCGCTGCTCCTCCTGCCGGTCGTCGCCCTCGGCTGGTCGTCCTGGCTGTTCGGGCGCCAGGTCCGGGCCACCGGCTACGCCGAGCGCGAGGACGACCTGCTGGTCCGGCGGGGCGTGATGTTCCGCAGCATCGTCGTCGTCCCCTACGGGCGCATGCAGTTCGTGGACGTCCAGGCCGGCCCGCTCGCGCGCCTGCTGGGCTACTCCGCCGTCCAGCTGCACACCGCCTCACCGGGAACGGACGCGCACATCGACGGGTTGGTGCCGGACGAGGCGGCGCGGCTGCGCGACCGCCTCGCCAGCCGCGGCGAGGCCCGGCTGGCCGGCTTGTGAGCGATCCGCGCAGTCCCCTCGACCCGGACGACGGGTGGCGGCGGCTGCACCCGCTGACTCCGTTGGCGCGCGGCTGGAAGGTCGTCGCCGTCGTCCTCGCCCTGGTCGCCCAGCAACGCGGCGAGGTGCTGTTCTCCGGGAACCTGCCGTCGCGGCAGGAGGCGTTGGTCACCCTGGGTGGCTTGGTGGTCATCGCCCTCGTCGCGGCCCTCTACGGCTTCGTCGCGTGGCGGCGGGCGGCCTACCAGGTCGACGAGGACACCCTGCGGCTGCACTACGGCGTGCTGTTCCGCCAGCAACGGCACGCCCGGCTGGACCGCCTGCAGGCGGTCGACGTGGTCCGGCCGCTGCTCGGGCGGTTCCTCGGGCTGGCCGAGCTGCGGCTCGAGGTGGCCGGCGGCAAGGACTCGGCGATCGTGCTGACCCTGCTGCGCGAGTCCGATGCCGAGGAGCTGCGCAACGTGCTGCTCGCCCGCGCGGCAGGCGTCCGGTACGAGGGCGAGGTCGCGCCGGTCGCGCCGGAGCACGAGCTCATCGCCGTGCCGGTCGGCCGGGTGATCGCCTCGCTGGCGCTGACCTACTCGACCGGCTTCCTGGTCATCGCGATCCTGGCCGGCGCCGTCCTCGTGGCGGTCACCGGACGGATCAGCGTGCTCGCGATCATCGCGTCCGCGTTCATCGGTCTGGTCGGCGCGCAGTGGACCCGGTTCAGCTCCACGTTCGGGTTCCGGGTCGCGACGTCGCCCGACGGGATCCGGCTGCACCACGGGCTGCTCACCACCCGCGCCCAGACGGTTCCGCCGGGTCGGGTGCAGGCGATCCAGATGCGCCAGCCCTTGCTGTGGCGGCGCCTGGACTGGTGGAGCCTCACGGTGAACGTTGCCGGGTACGGCGACTCCGGGCACGACTCCGCCGAGCAGGAGAACGTGCTGCTGGTCGTCGGTTCGCGCGCCGAGGCGCTCCTGGTGCTGCGGCTGGCCGTGCCGGCGCTGGACCCGCACGACGAGGACGGCCCGACGCCGCAGGCGCTCTCGGCGGGCCTGACCGGGACGACGACCGAGGCCGGTTTCGTCGTCGCACCACGCGCGGCTCGCTGGCTGGACCCGGTGAGCTGGCGGCGGCACGGGGTCAACGTGCTCGACGACGTCGTGCTGCTGCGCCGTGGCCGCTGGCACCGCGAGCTGGACGTCGTCCCGCACGCCCGCACGCAGAGCCTCGGCGTGAGCCAGGGACCCCTGCAGCGCCGGCTCGGGGTCGCCTCGTTCCACATGCACTCGACGAGCGGGCCGGTGCACCCCGCGGTCGCCCACCTCGAGTCCCAGGACGCCGCGGACCTGCTGGTCGCCCAGGCGGCCCGGGCGCGGCTCGCGCGGGCCGCCGCGGGGGACGGCGACCAGGGTCGCTGGATGGAGGCCCCGTGAGCCGGATCCCGTTGCTGGACAGGTCCTTCGACCTCTCCGACCCCAACTTCGTCCGCGACCCCTACCCCGGCTTCGCCCGCGCTCGGGAGCAGGCGCCGCTGGCCTGGCACGAGCCGCTCGGCGTCGCGGTGGCCACCTCGCACCGGGCCTGCGACGTGGTGCTGCGCGACCGCCGGCTGGGCCGGATCTTCCGTCCGCGCGCGCCCGAGGGTGACTGGGCGACGTTCAACTGGCTGCACGCGGACTCGATCCTGGACAGCGAACCGCCCAAGCACACGCGGCTGCGCCGGCTGGTCGCCGGCGCGTTCGGGCGTGGGCACGTGGAGCGGCTGCGGCCGCGGGTGCTCGAGCTCGCCGAGGGCCTGCTCGACGAGTGCGAGCAGACGCAGTCCGCAGGCGGGTCGTTCGACGTGCTCGCCGACTACGCCGAGCCCCTGCCGGTGCTGGTGATCGCCGAGCTGCTCGGCTGGCCCGCCGCGGACCAGCACCTGCTGCGGCCCTGGTCGCAGGCCATCGTGAAGATGTACGAGGTGGACCGCACGGCCGAGCAGGAGCAGCAGGCCCGGACGGCCAGCGCCGAGTTTGCCGACTACGTCGGGGAGCTGGCGGCCGCCCGGCGCGCGCACCCCACGGACGACCTGGTGACCCACCTCGTGCAGGCACGGGACGGTGGGGACCGGCTGGACGACCACGAGCTCGTGGCGACCGTCGTCCTGCTGCTGAACGCCGGCCACGAGGCGAGCGTCAACGGTTTCGGCAACGGGATCGTGTCCCTGCTCGAAGCGCCGGACCAGCTGGACCTGGTGCGCCGCAACGTCTCCGATGACGCCCTGGTCGCCCTGGCAGTGGAGGAGATGCTCCGGCACGACTCCCCGCTGCACCTGTTCGAGCGCACCGCGACGCAGGACGTCGACCTGCCGCTGGGCCCGGGCGGCTCCCCGCTGCGAATCGCCGCGGGTGCGAAGGTTGCGGCCCTGCTGGGCGCGGCGAACCGCGACCCCGAGGTGTTCGAGGAGCCGGACCGGTTCGTCGCCGACCGGTCCCCGAACCCGCACCTGGCCTTCGGTGCCGGCATCCACTTCTGCCTCGGCGCGCCGCTGGCCCGGGTCGAGCTGCAGGCGTCGCTCCCGGCGCTGCTGCGCCGCTTCCCCGCGCTGCACGCGGTCGGGGAGCCGGTCCGGCGTCCGACCTTCGTCCTGCGCGGCTACGAGCACGTCCGGCTCGCCGGCTGACCCGGCGACTGACCGGCGGGTCAGCCGGGGCAGCGCGGGTCGGTGTCCATCCGGGTGATCGCGCCCGTGCTGTCGTAGTGGACCAGCAGGACGGCTGAGGTGTCCGGCTTCGCCAGCCAGGCGCTGGCGCTGAGCGGCTGGGACGTCAGGCCGAGGTCGCCCGACCCGTCCACCACGCACGCGTTCACCACGATCCGCGCCCCGGGCGCGACGGGTGCCGTGTAGGTCTTGGCCGTGTTCTGGTTGGTGTACCGCGACCCCTTGTGCGGTGCGATCTTCACGCCCTGCTTGGCGAGCGTCGAATCACTGGTGCCGTCCAGCGTCCAGCGGTCGAGCTCGATGACCTTCACGGAGCCGATCGTCGTGACGGCCGTGACGGTGCCGATGTCGAACGTGCGTCCCTTGACGTCGGACGTCGCGGTGGGGCTGGCCGAGGACGTGCCGCTCGGCGTGCTCGTCGTGGTCACGGTGACGGTCGGCGAGGCGGCGCCCTGCCCGTCCGCCGAGCACCCGGTCAGCGAGGCGGCCATCGGCGCCGCCACCAGCAGCGCGAGCAGGGTCGGCGCCGGGCGTCGTCCGGTCGGTTCCTCGTCGATCACCCACCCACCATGTCCAACAGGGCGTCGGCCTGTCCACCCGGCGTCGTCTGCAGCAGCCAGCCGAAGCCGCCGAGCCCGGCCGGGTCGAGCAGCTCCGCGGCCTGGCTGGCGCGGGTGACGCCCTCGAGGTACCCGAGGGCATCGGTGCCGGCCAGGGCGTGGTCGGGCAGTCGACCGTCGATCCCCAGGGCGCGCAGCGTGGTGCGCTGGTCGACGAGCACGGTGCGGGCGGCGCCAGCGGCGGTCCCGGCGGCCGCGACAGCGTCCAGCGCGACGTGCGCGGTGACGTCGCAGGCCCCGTCCGGCACGGGCGGGCAGGCCGCGCCGTCGCGGTAGCCGATCAGGGAGCCGCCGGGTGGGCGGTCGGTCCGGTGGTGCGTGTAGTCGACGGCGACGAGCAGGCTGGCGGGCGCGGCCCGCACCAGCTCGGCCCAGGCCCGGTCGCGCGCCAGACCCACCTCCGCGCGCTCGCCCGGTTCGCCGCCACCCGGTGGCACCGGCCACCAGCGGTGCAGCCACTCCAGCTCGGCCGGCGAGGGTGCGGCGCCGAGGGTGCGCGACCAGCTCCCGGGCTCGACCAGGACCGTCCGCCACCGCCCGTCCTCGTCGCGCTCGACGACCGGGCACGGGACGTCGTCCAGCCACTCGTGCGCGAGCACCAGGGCGCCGTCGAGCGGCAGCCCGGCGGGCAGCGCCGCGCCGCCGGGGGACTGCACCCACTCGATGCGGTCCGGCAGCGCGGCCGGGCGCGGGACGACGTCCACCCCGACCAGGTCGAGCCCGGGCGCCAGCGCGTGCAGGTCGGCCAGCAGTGCCCCGCGCCCGCTACCGACGTCCACGACCCGGTGCAGGCCAGCGCCCTCGGCCAGTCGCGCCACCGCCGATGCCAGCAACCGCCCCGCGCCGACCGACGTCCGGAAGTGCTCGGCCGGTTCGGCGCGCCGGTAGAACCCGGCAGGGCCGTAGAGCGCCTGCTGCCACGCGGTCTCGAACGTGATCACGGTCGACGCAGGACGACGACGACGTCCGTGACGGCGAACAGGAACCGGCCCTCGTCGGCCAGCCGCCGCACGGACCCGATCCACGCCGCGGCGCGCCCCGACAGGTCTGGGTCGTCGGCCGCCGCCGCCACCATCCCCATCGCGATCTTCCAGGCCAGCGAGCCCTCGTCGAAGCGGCGGTGCGCGTCCGCCCAGGAGTGCACACCCAGCAGCTCGAACGGCGAGTCGGTGGCGAGCCAGAGGAGCTTGCGGCCCATGAAGCCGTCGGCGCGCACCTGCCAGTCCGGGACGACAGCCACGAAGCGGTCCACCAGCAGGCGGGTGAGCGCGTCGTCGTCGCTGGTGAACAGCGCGGTGTCGAAGTCGGTGTGCCCGATCACGGCGAGGCCGCCCGGTCGCAGCACCCGGGCGCACTCGCGCAGGAACTGCGCCGGATCGGCCAGGCTCTCGGCCACGTTCATCGACACGATCCGGTCCACCGCGGCGTCCGCGAACGGCAGCGGCTCGTCGAGGTCGGCGACGCGCGACACGACCCGCGGGTCGGCCAGCAGGTCGTCGTCCAGGTCGACCGCCTGGTCCACCGCGTGCACGGTGGCCGGCACGTGCTCCCCGGCCAGCAGCCGCCGCACCGTGCGGCCCGTGCCGCAGCCGAGGTCGGCGACCACGAGCCCGTCCGAGTCGACGTCCGCGAGGTCGACCAACCGCTCGTGGCGTCCCATGGCGCGAGCCTAGCGAGCACGGCGCCGCGAGTCCGTCGAACGTCGCGCGCTAGCGTTCCTGCCTGTGAACGGGCTCGACGGCGACGCCGCGCGGCCGGCAGGTCAACGACCCGCCCGGCTGGACGTCGGCGTGGTCGGTGCCGGGCGCGTCGGCGCGGTGCTGGGCGCCGCCCTGGCCCGCGCCGGGCACCGGGTGGTCGCGGCCAGCGCGGTCAGCCGCGCCTCGACCGAGCGGGCCGCCGCCCTGCTGCCCGGCGTGCCGCTGCGCCAGGTCCCCGACGTCGTCCGCGCCGCCGACCTGGTGCTGCTGACCGTCCCGGACGACGAGCTCCCCGCCCTGGTGCGCGGTCTGGCCGACACGGGTGCCTGGCCGGCGGGTCAGATCGTGGTGCACACCAGCGGCCGGTACGGGGTCGCGGTCCTCGACCCGGCCGCCGAGCAGCACGCGATCCCGCTGGCCCTGCACCCGGCGATGACGTTCACCGGCACCGCGATCGACCTGGAGCGGCTGAGCGGCTGCTGCTTCGGGGTGACCGCCGCCGACCCGGTCCGCCCGATGGCCGAGGCCCTCGTCGTCGAGATGGGCGCCGAGCCGGTCTGGGTCGCCGAGGCCGACCGGGCCCGCTACCACGCGGCGCTCGCACACGGGTCGAACCACCTGGTCACGCTGGTGGCGCAGGCCCTGCAGGTGTTGCGGCACACCGGGATCGAGGCGCCGGACCGCGTGCTCGCCCCGCTCCTGTCGGCCGCCCTGGACGGCGCGCTGCGCTCCGGCGACGCCGCCGTCACCGGCCCCGTCTCGCGCGGTGACGCCGGCACCGTCGCGGCGCACCTGGCCGAGCTGGCCACCGAGACCCCCGACGTGCTCGCCAGCTACGTCGCCATGGCCCGCGCGACCGCCGTGCGCGCCCTGGCGGACGACCGGCTCGGTGCCGTCGCCGCCGCCAACCTGCTCGACGTCCTGGCCAGCCCGAAGGAGACCTCGTGAACCAGCCCGCCGTCGTGCACACCCGCGCCGGGCTCGGCCCGGCGCGCGCCGCCCTCGACGACGGCGAGGTGGCCGTCGTGATGACGATGGGCGCGCTGCACGAGGGGCACGCTGCCCTCATCCGCGAGGCCCGCCGGCGGGCCCGGCACGTCGTCGTGACGATCTTCCTGAACCCGTTGCAGTTCGGGCCGCGCGAGGACCTGTCCCGCTACCCGCGCACCGTGGACAGCGACCTGGAGATCTGCGCCCGCGAGGGGGTCGACCTGGTCTTCATGCCCACCCCGGACGTCGTCTACCCGGACGGCGACCCCGGCGTCCGGGTCAGCGCCGGTCCGTTGGGCGACGTGCTCGAGGGCCAGGCCCGGGCGGGTCACTTCGACGGGGTGCTCACCGTCGTCGGCAAGCTGCTGCACCTGATCCGCCCTGACCTCGCCTACTACGGGCAGAAGGACGCCCAGCAGCTGCTGCTGATCCGGCGCATGGTGCGGGACCTCGACTTCCCGGTCGAGGTGGTCGCGGTGCCGACCGTGCGCGAGCCCGACGACCTGGCCATGAGCAGCCGCAACATCTACCTGACGGACAGCGACCGCGAGGTGGCGCTGGCGCTGTCCCGCGCGCTGCGGGCGGGGGCGGCGATCGCGGCCGAGGGTCCCAGCGCGGTACGCCGGGCCGCCCGCACCGAGCTGGTGGCCGAGCCGCTGGCCCTGGTCGACTACCTGGTGCTGGTCCACCCGGAGAACCTGCTCGACGTCCCGGAGTGGTACCGCGGTGAGGCACTGCTCGCGGTCGCCGCGCGGGTCGGCACGACCCGGCTCATCGACAACCTACCGGTGCGGTTGGGGCCGGGCGGCGGACCGCTGGAGTCGTTCTCCGGCAACGGTCTCGTGCCCGCCGACGAGCCTGCGACGGGCGACGCATGACCCTGACCCTGGCCCGGCGCCTGGTCGCGCCGCCACCCGGCTGGACGACGCACGCCGACGTGGTCGTGGTCGGCTCGGGCATCGCCGGCCTCACCTGCGCGCTGCGGCTGCGGCAGCGCGTGGAGCGCGTGCTGCTGGTCACCAAGACGGTGCTGGACGAGGGCTCGACCCGGTGGGCGCAAGGTGGCATCGCGGCCGCGCTGGACCCGGCCGACTCACCCGCCGAGCACCTGGAGGACACCTTGGTGGCCGGGGCCGGGGTGTGCGACGTGGCTGCGGTCACGGCGCTGGTCACCGAGGGGCCCGCCCGGGTGCGTGAGCTCGTGGCCCTGGGCGCGGAGTTCGACCGGACGCCGGACGGCGAGATCGCGCTGACCCGTGAGGGCGGCCACCACCGGGACCGGATCGCGCACGCCGGCGGCGACGCCACCGGCAAGGAGATCAGCCGTGCGCTGATCGCCGCGCTCGACGCGGTGCGGCACGACCCGGGCATCGAGGTCGTGGAGCACGCCATGGTCGTGGACCTGCTGCAGTCGGCCACCGGTCGGGTCTGCGGGGTCACCCTGCACGTGCTCGGCGAGGGCCAGCGGGACGGCGTCGGCGCGGCCACCGCGCGGGCCGTCGTCCTGGCCACCGGCGGTCTGGGGCAGGTGTACTCCTCGACGACCAACCCGTCCGTGGCGACCGGTGACGGGGTCGCGGCGGCGCTGCGCTCCGGCGCGCAGGTGCGCGACCTGGAGTTCGTCCAGTTCCACCCGACCGTGCTGTGGCTGGGGCCAGGAGCGATCGGCCAGCAGCCGCTGATCAGCGAGGCCGTGCGGGGCGAGGGCGCGTTCCTGGTCGACAGCGCCGGGCGCCGGTTCATGACCGATGTGCACGAGCTCGCCGACCTGGCGCCGCGCGACGTGGTGTCCCGGGCCATCGTGGAGCGGATGCGCGCCGACGGCACCCAGCACGTCTACCTGGACGCCCGGCACCTCGGCGCGGACTTCCTGGAGCACCGCTTCCCGTCGATCGTCGAGCGCTGCCGCTCGCTCGGGTTCGATCCCGCGACCGACCTGCTACCCGTCGCGCCTGCGCAGCACTACGCCAGCGGTGGGGTGGCCACGGACCTGCGCGGCCGTTCGAGCCTGGAGGGCCTGTACGCCTGCGGCGAGGTGGCCTGCTCCGGGGTGCACGGCGCCAACCGGCTGGCTTCGAACTCCCTGCTGGAGGGGCTGGTCTTCGCGCACCGCATCGCCGACGACCTGACCGACCGGCTCGCCGACGGCGACCTGGCGCCGGTCGACCCGGTCGAGGTCGACACCCCGCGGACGCTGCTCGACGCGGCCCGGCGGGTCGACGTCCAGCAGGCGATGACGTCCGGGGCCGGCGCGCTGCGCAGCGCGGAGTCGTTGCGGCGCACCGCGTCCGAGCTCGCCGCGCTGGCCGGTGAGGCGACGTCCGAGCCCACCGCGCCGGCCTGGGAGAGCACCAACCTGCACCAGGTGGGCTCGCTGCTCACCGAACTGGCGTCGCTGCGCACGGAGACCCGCGGGGGGCACCTGCGGTCGGACTTCCCCGAGCGCGACCCGGCCTGGCGCGGTCACCTCACTGCGCGGCTGGACGAGGACGGCGCCCTGCAGACCGAGTACGAGGCAGTCGCCGAGACGCAGGGAGTGGGCTCATGAGAGGGGACGACACGTTGCAGGCGACCGGGTTGGACCCGGCGGCGGTGCGGGACGTCGTCCGGCGCGCTCTGGACGAGGACCTCGGCGGGCCCGACGGGGTGGACGTGACGTCGTCCGCCACTATCGCCCTCAGCCAGCAGTCGACGGCCCACGTCGTCGCCCGGGCCGATGGGGTGGTGGCCGGGCTGGCGCTGTTCGGCCTGGTCTGGGACGACGTCGCCGCGCGGCTCGGTGTGGCGGCGGCTCACGTCGTGGTGCGGGCGGCGGACGGCGACCGGGTGCGGCGCGGGGACGTGCTGGTCGAGGTCAGCGGCGCCACCCAGGTGCTGCTGGTCGGGGAGCGGACGGCGCTGAACCTGGTGTGCCGCATGTCCGGCGTGGCGACGCACACCCGGCTCTGGGCCGACGAGCTGGCGGGCACCGGCGCCACCGTGCTGGACACCCGCAAGACCACACCGGGGCTGCGCGCCCTCGAGAAGTACGCGGTGCGCTGCGGTGGCGGGACGAACAAGCGGATGGGCCTGTACGACGTCGCGATGGTCAAGGACAACCACAAGCTCGCGGCCGGTTCGGTGCGCGCGGCGTACGAGGCGGTGCGGGCGCGCTACCCGGACGTCGAGGTGCAGGTCGAGGTCACCACCCTGGACGAGGCGCTCGAGGCGATCGCTGCCGGGGCGCGGTTCCTGTTGTGCGACAACATGTCCGTGCCGTTGCTCGCCGAGACCGTGGCGGCGGTGCGGGCGGCGACGCCGGACCGGGTCGAGATCGAGGGGACCGGCGGGCTGACGCTGGAGCACGCCCGTGACTACGGGGAGACCGGTGTCGACTACCTGTCCGTCGGTGGGCTCACCCACTCCAGCCCGATCCTCGACCTCGCGCTCGACCTGACCTGACCCGACCCACCACGCACCATTCGCGCTTGAGGTGCTTTTCGGGCCCCCATAGCCCCGTGAAGCGCGAATGGTGTGGGAACGCGGTGGCGGCGGGTCGGTAGGGTTGTGGACGTGAACGACCAGCCCCCGCCGCCCGCGCCAGCCGACGACGTCCCCGAGCAGATGCAGGTGCGGCGGGCCAAGCGTGAGCGGCTGCTGGCGTCCGGGGTCGAGCCCTACCCCGTCGGCGTGCCGCGCACGCACACGCTCGCCGAGGTCCGCGCGGCGCACCCCGACCTGGAGCCCGGCGCCGAGACGGATGACGTCGTAGGCGTCACCGGCCGGGTGGTCTTCGTGCGCAACACCGGCAAGCTCTGCTTCGCGACCCTGCAGGAGGGTGACGGCACGCGGCTCCAGGCGATGCTCAGCCTCGCGGAGGTCGGCGAGGAGCGTCTGGCGGAGTGGAAGTCGGACGTCGACCTGGGCGACCACGTGTTCGTGCACGGCAAGGTCATCTCGAGCCGGCGCGGCGAGCTCAGCATCATGGCCGACGCCTGGCAGCTGGCCGCGAAGGCGTTGCGGCCGTTGCCGAACCTGCACGAGGGCGCCGAGCTGAACGAGGAGGTGCGGGTCCGGCAGCGCTACGCGGACCTCATCGTCCGCCCGGCGGCCCGCGAGATGGTGCGCAACCGCGCTGCCGTCGTTCGGTCGCTGCGCGACACGTTCCACGCCCGGGGCTTCATCGAGGTCGAGACCCCGATGCTGCAGACCCAGCACGGCGGTGCCGCGGCGCGCCCGTTCAGCACCCACATGAACGCGTACGACATGGAGCTCTTCCTGCGGATCGCACCCGAGCTCTTCCTCAAGCGCGCTGCCGTCGGCGGGCTCGAGAAGGTCTTCGAGATCAACCGGAACTTCCGCAACGAGGGCGCCGACTCCACGCACAGCCCCGAGTTCGCGATGCTCGAGTTCTACGAGGCGTACGGCGACTACAACACGGTCGCGGACCTGACCCAGGTCCTCGTGCAGAACGCCTGTGAGGTGGTGCACGGCTCGCAGACCGCGGTGCTGCACGACGGAACGGAGTACGACTTCTCCGGCGACTGGACGTCGCTGACGATGTACGGCTCGCTGTCCGAGGCGCTCGGCGAGCAGGTCACCGCGCAGACCTCGGTGACCCAGCTGCGCGAGTACGCGGACAAGCTC